>NZ_WYEU01000006.1 GCF_015143595.1 Sneathiella sp. P13V-1
GGTAAGATCTCCTCTTCTGCCACAGATACTGCGTCTGATACGGAAGACACAACTGCTGACAATACGAAGACAGATGAAGCCACCTTCAGCCTCACTGTTGAAGATGGTACAGTGGCTCCAACCGTCTCCACCAACCTGGATGCGGGGGATCTGCTGATCAAGGAAGATAACAGCGCCATCTTCACTGTCACCGCCAATAGCGGCAACACAACAGATGAGCTGACCTCCATCAACTTCGCTGATCTGCCAACAGAGGCAGGATGGACAGTTGAGATCAGTACAGATGGCTCCACATGGACCCCTCTCTCCACACCAACAGACAGCTTTGCCATCACAGGCTCCGGTGTGCAGACACAGACCCTGCAGGTCCGTGTCACCTCCCCAGAAGATAGCGATGTGGATGCCCTTAAAGACATCTCCATCACCTCTTCTGCCCGCGATATCACAGATACCTCTGTCACAGGCAATTCAACAGCCACAACTGTTGATGTAACGGTTGATGCGGTTCTGGATCAGTATGTTGACGTTTCCGGCAATACAGCATTCAGTGAAACTCAGGAAACAAACGATCCAATTGATCTTAACCTGACAGGTACATTGGCAGGAGCCTCTTTCACACACTCTGAAGATGGTGGGGCCGATGGTGATGCATCTGAATTGGTGACTATGGAAGTGACTGTGGATAACGGTGCTTCACTTGGCTACACCCTGCCCTCTGGAATCAGTGTTTCACAATCCGGAGGTACATGGACGTTCACTGGTGATACAGCTGATGGTACGGATTGGAGCAATTTGATCGATAGCCTGAGTATCACCACGACATCTGGCTTTAACGGCGATGTAACTGTGGATATCACAACGACAACAGTTGAAAGCAACACACCCGCTGCGAACTCAACTTCTGAGCCAGATATTACCGACAACAAAGAAGTGGATACCCATCAGGTTGTAGTATCTGTGACATCCGACGGTGCAAGCGCGACAGTAAGTGGTAGCGTGTCAGTATCAGAGGATAACGCACCAGATCAGGACGATTCAGGTGCCGCATCTGCAGCGCACGATGTCACCATTGATGTTGCAGATATCTTCACCCCAGCTGACAACGAGGAAGTGACAGGAGCCACACTCACTTTTGGCTCCGGAGTATCGGTCTCTATCAACGGGACTGCAGTGACAAGCGGCACTGCACTCAGCGCTGCGCAAATCACAGCTTGGACATCGGGCATAGGTATTGACGTTGAAATACCGGCTGATAGCGATGTTGATGCTACGGTTGGCTTTAACATTAGCTATGAAGATCCTGACAGCGGCGCGACAAACTCCACTTCAGGTGATTACACCATCACCGTGGATGCCGTTGCAGATCAACCTGCAGGGACTTCTATTGGTGTGGCGACAAATGGCTCTGCCTATATCATTGGTGGGTCCAGCGGTGGGAACCTGACAACACTCTATACTGTTGATTTGGATGCGAGTTCCGGCACCATTCAACCGGTTGAAGTTGGACAGATTACATACACCATTGGAAACAGTACATACACCTCTTCTGACTTTGAGGCATTGGGCTCTTCAAATGGATATCTGTATGGCATCACAGTATCCGACCATGTCGTGACAATTGATCCGGCAACTGTAACGGCCGGCCAAGTCACTGTAGTGGAAGCGTATGATATTGCCGGCGGCAATGTCATTAGTGATCAAGCAGGTGCAACCTTTGCCAATGGACAGTTCTATGTCGTCACTGGCAGCGGAAGCAACAGCATACTTTACACAATTGATCCAACCGACGGTTCAACGGCAACAGTTGGAACTGTGTCTGGTGTTAAACTTGACGGATTGGCATATGACACAGCGAACAATGAGTTCTGGACTGTCGCCAACGAGGGGTCGGAAACGAACGCCTATAAGCTTTCCTTTGGCGCTGGCGGTACGATCACATTAACGGATCAGGTTAATATCCCTGGCAACCCAGATATTCAAAGTATTGCTTATGGTCAGAATGGAAAGTTATGGATTATCGAGCGGAACAACCCAGGAACTGTTCAGGAGTTGGATCCAGATACCCTTACGCTGACGTCTACATTTACAATCGACAACAGTGACCTCAGTGCTGCGGGCATCGAGAACCTGACAATTACGACTTCGACCAACAGTTCTGTTGATCCAGGAGATCAGTTCGGTATTACACTTGATGCAACATTTGGTGACACAACAGACGGATCAGAAGTTCATTACTTCCTGGTAGAAGTCCCTGCTGACTTTAGCGTTTTAGATCCTTCTGATCTGGTGACTTACTCAGGCGGTAATGGTCCGGATGGTGTTCCTGATGGAACTTACCTGAAAGTGGATGCGGACAGCATCATGATCAATGGTCAAGCAACGACAAATGCTGTTCTTGTGGCTCCAGACGGTCTGACAACGGATACTGATTATGACATTTCTGTCTTTACGGTATCTGAGGAAATCAACACTTCCGGCACAGAAACAGACCTCACAAACAATGCGTCTGCTGTCGAAGATACAGTTCAGGTGACAATCGAAGGTGCCATCACAACCTTGAATATGGCATTTGCTGTACAAGAGTTTGCGATCGATACAATTGGTTCCGACCCATCAAGTGATGCAGAGCTTTCTGAGCAGTCATTTGGTGTGGATCATACAGCCAATAACTTCAAATGGGACGGTGATGTTGATGTCACTATCAATGGAGTCTCTGTCCCATTGTCTAGCCTGACATCCCATGGCGAACAAATCTCAATTACCCTGCAAAATGGTGGTAAAGAGCTTATCGGTTCAACAAGTGCAGGTGATGTATTTGTCCTTAACTTGAAACCAGGTACTTCTGGCGATTATGAATTCGAACTGAAAGGTCCGATTGACCACCCTGAAATTGATGTGGATGGTGGCGATGATGTGATCAAACTGGATGTGTCTTACAGCAGTAATACCCATGAAGGTGTTGTCTCCATCGACATCGTGGATGATGAGCCAACAGCCAGTGACCAGTCACATACAGGTGAAATCTCCACAAATGATTTCAGTGTCGCTATCTGTATCGACATCTCTACGAGTATGAAAAGCCAGTATGACAGTGACGGCAACGGCAGTAATGACACATCACGCCTTGAAGGTGCCAAACAGTCTGCAATTGCACTTGCAACAGAACTATTTGCATCCGGTGACGATGTAGCCATTAACCTCTCTGTTTTCGCAAGAGGCGGTGCAGATCTTGGAACCTATACGAACCTCGCGGACTTCACTGCACAGGTAAATAACATCCAGTTTGCAGACTCAAACTGGGCTGACAACCTGGGTATTGATGACGGCACAAACTACAATAGCGCTGTAGATGTGCTTGAGGATGGCCTCACCCCTATGATGAACGCTGATCAGTCAGAGGGAACGCAGAAACTCGCCTACTTCCTGTCCGATGGAGAGCATAACACCAACAGCTTCAATTCCAGTGATTGGCAGTCATTTGCTGCGGCAAACGATATCGAAGCATATGCCGTAGCAGTGGGTGGCGATATTTCAAATCCAACTAATGATCCAGACCTGCAAGGCGCTTCATATGATCCTGACAATCCGGGTGACGCTTCTGCAAATATTCTGGTTGTAGACAATCCTGCGGATCTAACCGCGACGCTGGTGGATACAATCGCTGGAACAATTACTGGTAACATCTTCACAGGTACACCAAGCGGAACATATGGTGCAGATCAGGCGGGTGGCATTACGGAAATCAGTGTATTCGGTAATACCTACACACCTACCTCGCCAGAAGTTTCCGGGGATACATTGGAAGTAACCGATGGTAGCGGAAATACTTTCACCATGAATTTTGCAACAGGTGATTATGAGTTTAATACATCTGATGGAACAACTGCGGTAGACACCACAATAACCTATAAACTTGAAGATTGGGATGGAGACGAAGCCACAGGAACAATCGATATTGATCTTACGGTAACTCCGAACGCGCCGGAAGCTTATGACAATGCGGATTATGTGCTTCAAAGTGTGAATTCCGGAACGCTGGTTACAACAACGATTGAAGACTTTGAAGACGGTAACGGCTTCAATACTTTTGGTGTCGTTGATCGTGAGCGTGAAAATCACGCGAGCGGTGATCAGGTTAAAGACGGCAGCAGAGCTGCTGAAATCAGCGCTGATAGCAACCAAAGTATCGGCAACCTTGAATCCTTCATTGGCGTAAATAACGTTATCAGTAATACACTTGGCATTTCTGGAGCGGCCGAAGGGTCTGCATTAAGCAAATCCATTACTGCGGATGCCGGCGACTCGATAGCGTTCAACTGGTACTTTGAAGATCGAGACTCTTCTAATTGGCCAGACAACGGCTTTTATGTATTGAAAGACTCCAGTGGAAATATCGTTGAAAGCGGCATTTTAGGAACTGCCGGCAATGGAGATCAAAGTGGCCTCCAAACGCTCAACATTGCTACTTCAGGTAACTACACACTGTATTTGGGGGTTGTGAACGTCAACTCTAATGATGGTAGCTATTACTCATCCAGACTCTGGATTGATAAAATTACACAGACTTCTGAGGATGTTACCTACAACGAAGTTTCCGGTAATGTTCTTGATGATCCGATGAATGATCCGGGAAGTGATGACCTTTGGGGTATTGGCGACCTTATCGAGTTTGGTACTGAACTTACATCTGTCGAGCATGATGGCGTGACATACAACCTCACTGGCGGTTCTGCGACATTTACGACGGCTCTCGGCGGTACGTTTGAAATAAATGAAGATGGATCTTACACCTACACTGCACCGGTTGGCAGCATTACGGGTGTTGAATCTGAAGTGTTCACCTACACCCTGACAGATATCAGCGGTGATACGGATACTGCAGATCTATCTATCAATGTTGCAGAAGATAGCAGCTTTATGCCGCAAACCTTCACTGGTGACAGCTCCGACGAAAGCTACACAGGTGGTATTAATGATGACTTCCTGAGCGGCATGGGTGGCAATGACACTTTGTTTGGTGGTGATGGCGACGACTACCTGAACGGTGGTGCTGGTGATGATCAGCTCCATGGCGGTGCAGGTGCAGATCTGTTTGTCTATGAAGGCATCAATGACGGTGATGATACAATCTTCGGCTTCGATGCAAGTCAAGGTGATGAAGTGGATCTAAACGCATTGTTTGATGCACTTGACGCCAACGCAGGCACAAGTACAGATGCTGAAGGACGTGCTGGTCTTGTCAATCTTGATAGCGACGGAACACATACTGTGCTTACTATCAGCGGGCAGAGTGATTTCTCGATTACTTTGGATAGTATTGATCTTGGAGATCACATGGGTGATCTGACATCTGATCAATTACAAAGTCTAGGAATAACGGTTGGCGATGAAAGCTAACTGGAACAAAAAAAGCCCGGCAGTTGCCGGGCTTTTTTTTTAACTTGTGAAAACCAACTAATTCAAGCCTTCAATGGTTTCTTTCAAAACATTATCGACGACCTGACAAAGGGCGTCCTTGTTGTCAGCTCCCTGTTTTTTCGCGTCTTCATAAACGGCGATTTGTCGATCTGCAGACGTACCGCGTTCAATAATTTTGCGAGCATGATAAACCTCGTCAAGACAGCCCAAGGCGTCGGCATCCTCTTCCACAAGGCCGATAATTTCCTCGATCAGCTCAGAAGTCGGTACCTGTCCCAGAATGCCTAGATCAATCAATTTGCCTTCAACACCAAAGCGTTGAGCCATCCACCTGTTTTCAGCCACCAGAGTTCGCGGGTAAATACGCCAACGCTGGTTTTTGCGGCGAAGTCGATACAACATGCGAAGTAAGCTTGAATAAATAGCTGCAATACACAGAGTATCTTCCATCAAGGAACAGACATCTGTCATACGCATTTCAAGTGTCGGAAATTTTGAAGAGGGTCGTAAATCCCACCAGATTTTACTGCTATCCTCAATGGTTCCGGCATCCACCATCACCTTCACAAGGCGCTCATACTCGCTGTAGCTTTCAAAGCGATCCGGAATACCTGTCCGTGGTAAACTATCGAAAACACTCAGGCGATAGGATTTAAGGCCACTGACTTCCCCCCGCCAGAACGGAGATGATGTGCTTAACGCCAGTAAATGCGGCAAGAAATAGGACACCTGGTTCATCAGATCGATACGAACTTCAGGATCCTCAATGCCGCAATGAACATGCATCCCACAAATCATTAAACGCCGTACAACAGCCTGCAAATCCTGCGCGATCACATCGTAGCGTTCTTTTGCAGTGTGCTTTAGTAGGTGCCAGTCTGCAAACGGATGAGTAGAAGCCGCCATAAGGGCAAGGCCATGATTATTAGCAACCGTTGAGACAGTGGATCTGAGTTCTATCAGACTTTCCCGCACCTCTGTGATGTTGGAACAAACTTTTGTGCCGATCTCAATCTGGGATCGCAGAAATTCCGGTGTAACCTGATGATCGGGGAGAAGTTGTTGGCATTCTATTAAGATATCTTCCGGAGGATCAATCGCAAGATCGCGTGTTTTAGGATCAACAAGCAGATACTCTTCTTCAACACCTAATGTAAAACCGGGTTCATTAATTCCCATTTCGAAGCCTCTGTCAGACAATTCTAGTCAGTATTTAACCGTTTCTCGACCTGAATGACCAGATCCGTCATCAAATTCGCCCATTTTTCCGCACCATGATGGGTATCGATTAGATCCTGACGGATTTCTACAACAACATGCGGAATATCTTTCTTCGTCCCATGTTCGTTCATTGTATAGCCGAGGGGTTCTCGGGCGGAATATGGCTCGTTATCTCCGACAACCAATGTTGGGTTTTGATTTAGTATTTCGAGCATTGGGAGAGCTATCCGCCCATCCTGATCCCACAAGATGCCTATATGCCAAGGCCGATCAAAATCATCCATAATCGGGGTGAAACTATGCATGGAAATAACAATAGGTATCGCCCTTGATGCTTTTTTAGCCTCCAATATCTCAACCAGCTTTTTGTGATAAGGCTTGAAATAGGTCTCCACACGATGGTCACGCTCTTCCTGTGGTAAATCCTTATTACCAGGAACTTCGACCCCATCACTTATAGCGGGGCAAGATGAAGGATCTGTAGGGTATCTGTTCGCATCAATTAGCAGTCTGGAGAATGTTGAAAAAATGGCAGTTGCCCCCAGTTTTTCAGCCATTCTTTTAGTGACATCCTCAATCCCTATATCCCAGGCAATATGACGGCGTAGAATTGATGGATCCTCAATTCCCAAGTTGTTGTATTTTTCAGGAATTTCACGGCTGGCATGATCGGCGATCAGAAAAATCGGGCTTTCGCTGTTTTCATTCAGCAGCGTATAAGGCTGGGACATAATCTTAAACTTGAAATAATTGTTGGAAACTCCCTTTTAATTTAGTGCCATAGCACCCCAATCAAAGGAAGGCCGCAATATATATCAGTTATGCCAACGTTCTTCAATGGCGAGGGCTATTCCTTCGAAATCAGCCTCATTCTCCATCATTCCATCCGGAGCAAGCCACCAGTCCGTCATTTCATTGTTTAAATATGCCACCGGATCAGCGACACCTTGATCTTCAAGTTCCTGCATCCGCGTGACAGCCCATTCATAATTGTATTTTTTAGGAGCTGGTTTCGCCTTTTCTTCACTGTGGTCAAACATATTGCTATCGACAAATGCCAATTGGGGTTCACTGCGGATGACCGGCTCCATCACAGTTTTCCGACTGTTATTAATCACTTTATGAAATTTAGGGATGACATGAATTCGGAATTCAGCAACGACAAATCCAATGGCTTCGGCCATATAAATGGGTATGCGCCGCAGAAGTCGTTTAGCCCCCATGGTGCAGTACCAGCGAATCCGTCTCTGATTTGCTATTACCCTCATGGGAATCTTTTTTGCCATCCATCTGATTAAAGAAGTCTTAACGAGAAAAGGAACTGCTCTCTAATTTACTTTCGACACATGAAGAACACATGATCTATTTGAATTTCGAATTTAGCGCATAAACCGCTATATTAATTTCACTTTGTTGATAATATGAAAGTCACAATTTTCATTTACAGTTCATAAACAATGGTTTGTGAGTTATTTCCAGAAACAGATTTTCATTATGAGACGACAGCGCAAAACTAAAATTATTGCCACACTTGGGCCCGCAAGTTCTTCCCCGGAAATGGTTGAAAAACTGTATTTAGCAGGCGTTGATGTCTTCAGGCTTAATTTCAGTCATGGAGACCATTCGGATCATAAGGAACGCGTCTCAATCATTCGAAAACTGGAAACCGAACTTGGGCGACCCATAGGTATTCTCGCTGATCTGCAAGGCCCAAAAATCCGTGTCGGCACCTTTGCTGAGGGACCAGTTCTATTGGAGAAAGGACAGGAGTTCACCCTGGATCTTGATGACAAGGCAGGCGATCCAAGCCGTGTCTCTCTGCCGCACCCACAAGTTCTTGCTTCTCTGGAAGACGGCAGCACATTGCTTTTGGACGACGGTAAACTGGAACTGAAAGTCACCAAGGCATCTCCAACTAAAGCTGTTTGCACGGTGGTCATCGGCGGAAAGCTGTCTGACCGGAAAGGTGTCAATATTCCAGATGCTATCATCCAGATGAGTCCTTTGACCGACAAGGACCGTAAAGATCTTGATTACGCGTTGGAGCTTGGCGTGGACTGGATTGCGCTTAGCTTTGTCCAACGCGGCGAGGACATTGCTGAAATTAAAAAAATTGTCGCTGGACGCGCTGGCGTTATGGCGAAAATTGAAAAGCCATCAGCCGTGGACAATCTTGATGACATCGTAGAACTTGCTGATGCTTTGATGGTCGCGCGTGGTGACCTTGGTGTTGAAGTTCCGATACAAAAAGTACCGTCTCTCCAAAAGCGGATCATTACACGGGCGAAAAACGCAGGTAAGCCAGTTGTTGTTGCAACCCAGATGCTGGAAAGCATGATTTCTGCGCCTGTTCCAACCCGCGCGGAAGTAACCGATGTAGCCAACGCAATCTATGACGGAACAGACGCTGTAATGTTGTCGGCGGAAAGTGCAGCGGGTGATTACCCCGTCGAAGCTGTCAGCACAATGAACGATATTGCCGAAGAAACGGAGCTCGACAGCAATTATCGCATTGTCATGGACGCTTCCCACGCATCACCGGAAGCGACAACAGCTGATGCCATCAGCGCTGCGGCTCTTCAAGTTGCCGATACCATTCAGGCATCTGCTATCGTTACATATACCACGTCCGGGTCAACAGCTTTGCGCGCCGCGCGTGAGCGAGGTACAGCACCTATTCTGGCGCTGACGCCATCTATTCGAACCGCACGCCGCCTGGCATTAAGTTGGGGATTACATTGCGTCCATACGGCAGATGCCGAGAATTTCGCCGACATGGTGGAAAAAGCCTGCAATATCTCTTTCCGTGAAGAGTATGCACGTCCTGGTGAGAGGATTGTTATTATGGCCGGGGTTCCATTTGGAACACCCGGATCCACAAATATTCTTCGTATCGCGTGGGTTGGCGAGAAGACCTTAAGCCGTATGTAAGCGCTCAATTTGTTCTGGTTTGGGACCACCTGTTGCCCAATCGAGCAGTTCAACTGTGTGAACGACGGGCAGTTCCATTCCAGATGCAATTTGCGTAATACAGCCAATATTCCCTGCGGCCACAAGATCCGGGGCAACCTTTTGAATATTTTTGACTTTCCGCTCTTTCAAGCGGGCAGAAATCTCAGGCTGCATCAAATTGTAAGTCCCAGCGGAACCACAGCAAATATGTGCCTCTGGCAATGGATAAACATCGTAGCCAGCCTTCTCCAGCAATTGTTTAGGAAGGTTGGTTACTTTCTGTCCATGCTGCAAGGAACAAGCGGAATGATAGGCCACTTTCAGACTTGGAGTTGAACCTTTTGTTTGCAATTCCACATCCGCCAGATATTCCGTAATGTCTTTGGCAAGAGAAGCAACCAACGCGGCTTTTTCTTTCAAAGCTGGATCATGCTCAAAAAGGTGCCCGTAGTCTTTAACCGTTGTCCCGCAACCGGACGTATTGATCACGATCGCGTCCAGCTCACCTCTTTCCGCTTCGGCAGACCAAGCAAGAACATTCTTCTTCGCGAGTTCCAGCGCGGGATCTTCCTGCCCCATATGCAGAGGCAACGCACCACAACAGCCACTTTCTTTTGGAATGACAACTTCGATGCCATGACGGGTTAGCAACCTGATTGTGGCGTCATTGATTTGCGGTGACAGTACCTTCTGTGCACAACCTGTCATCAGAATAACGCGCCCTTTTCTGGAAGGCTCGTCTACCTTGTGCAAGGGCACTTCATCAAGGATAGAGCGTTGTTCAATTTCTTTTGGTGCCATATCAAGCATGGCACGAAGGCGACCCCTAAACAAACCTTTCAATGGTCTGGATAACCCTGCCCCAAAAAGCGCCAAACGGAACAGATTTGGGCGCGGTAACAAGATGGTCAGCATCTTGCGCAGCATTTTATCGACAAGCGGCCGATCATAAGTCTCTTCAACATACTGACGTGCATGATCAACCAGATGCATATAATCAACGCCAGAAGGACATGTTGTCATACAAGACAGGCAAGAAAGACAGCGGTCAATATGTGTAACCGTATCCGCAGGCGCTGGTTGCCCACTTTGCAGCATTTGCTGGATCATATAAATGCGGCCCCGAGGGCTGTCCCGCTCGTCTCCAAGTTCGGTATAGGTCGGACAAGTTGCGGTACAGAAACCGCAATGCACACATTTGCGGAGGATATCGTTAGACGCCGAGAATTTCGGATCCGCGAGCTGTGCTAAGGTAAAATCAGTTTTCATGATTTCGCCCCTTCAGGTAATGCATACATACGTTCCGGATTTAGGATACAGGAGGGATCAAATCCATCTCTGATTTTCTCGCTGATCATCATTTTGATTTTATCTTGCGGATGGAAAGGTGAGATGGCTGATCGCACACTTGCATCAGCACGAATGAGCGTTGCATGACCGTTTTCAAGTTTACCTCGAACACTCTCCTCCCCGGCATTTTCTGTGGCGGCTGGCAAAGAGATCCAAATCAAGCCTCCGGCCCAATCAAGATAATACTCAAGACCACTAAGACTCTCTGAAAGTGACGCTATATATGATGCCGCTTCTGCTGGAGGCGTTGAGATTTTCCAAACAATCCGCGATTGATCTGCTACGAATGCGCCCACATTCCCAGTAAAATCCCACAACTTTTCTGATCGCATACCATGCAATTCTTCGATGTCACCACAGTCTTTAAACATATCTTTCAAGGCTTTACACCGGAATTCGGCTGAAGGCGCGGCACCTTCTACTTTCATCACCGTGACTGATTTCTCTGGTTCTGAGATCAAATCAATATCTGTTCTCTTAGCGATGTCTGCAGGCAGATAAGCCGTTGCAACAACCTCATGAATTGAAGACATTGCCCTGTTCATGGTTTTAACAGCTTGTTCTGGACTTTCTCCAAATACGACAACGGTTCGTGTTTTCTCCCCTTTAGGAAGAACCTTAAATGTAAATTCGGTGGCAACAGCCAAGGTTCCATGGCTACCAGCAATCAACTTACAAAGATCATAGCCCGTTACGTTCTTCATAACCCGGCTACCTGTATGGAACGGCTCAGCACGTCCCGTGAACCCTTCCACCCCTAAAAGGTGATCCCTCGCAGCACCGTTTTTAATACGCTCAGACCCAGACAGGTTACAGGCAAAGATACCGCCTAATGTGGTCAGCCCAGCGTCTTTCCCCATCAATGGACCGAGATCAGGAGGGCAAAATGCCATCTGCTGCCCTGCATCCTTAAGAGTCTTTTGAATTTCGACTAGGCGGGTTCCCGCTTTTGCCTTCATAACAAGTTCTGCTGGTTCATAAAGAAGAACGCCGTTTAAATCTGACATGGACAATTCTGCGTCCACTTCAGTCGGTCGACCCAATTCTAATTTTGTTCCACCGCCCGTTACGTTGATAACTTTTTTGTCCGCGATAGCCCAATCAAGCAATTCCCTGATCTGGCTATCTTCACTCACACGTACTTTTTCCATTGCTTAGAACCTTGGGATATCAGGGAAAGGAAGTTCGCCATTATGAACATGCATTTTGCCAAGTTCAGCGCAACGGTGCAGAACCGGGAATACTTTCCCAGGGTTCAGACGACCATCTGGATCAAAAGCACATTTGAGACGTTGTTGCTGCTTGAGGTCCGTTTCCGAGAACATTTCATTCATCAGGTCCCGCTTTTCGACACCAACACCATGTTCTCCGGTTAGGACACCACCTACTTCAACACATAGCTTTAGAATATCAGCCCCAAAGGCTTCACATTTTTCAAGTTCTCCCGGCTGGTTCGCGTCAAACAAGATCAACGGATGTAGATTACCATCTCCTGCGTGGAAAACATTGGCGACACGAAGTCCGTAATGCGCTGACAGCTCATTCATGCGCTTCAGGACTTCTGGTAACTTACTGCGCGGGATGGTGCCGTCCATACACATATAATCTGGTGACAAACGCCCAACAGCCGGAAATGCTGATTTCCGGCCAAGCCAGAAGGTCATGCGCTCTTCTTCGCTTTGGCTTTGTTTAATGACCGTGGCGCCGCATTCCTTTGCGATACGTCCTATCTGTTCGTTGTTATGGTCAATCTCCACCAACGGACCATCCAGTTCAACGATCAGCAATGCTTCCACATCAAGCGGATATCCCGCGTGACAGAAATCTTCTGCTGCCTGAATGGCATAACGGTCCATCATCTCCATACCGGCAGGAATAATCCCTTCGCCAATAATGCGACCAACACATTCTCCTGCCTGTTCGCTGGAAGGAAAACCGATAAGTTGGGCGGTCACATGTTCTGGGCTACGAAGGAGGCGAACCGTTACTTCGGTAATTACACCTAGCAAACCCTCTGATCCTGTTATGATCCCCATCAGGTCATAACCTTCCGCATCCAAGTGCTTACCGCCCAGCTTAATGATATCGCCCTCCATGGTGATCATTTCCACACCAAGGACGTTGTTGGTTGTCAGGCCGTATTTAAGGCAATGAACCCCACCGGAGTTCTCCGCAATATTGCCGCCGATGGTACAGGCGATCTGACTGGAAGGATCTGGCGCATAATAGAAGCCATCGTCTTTAACTTCGTTTGTAATGGCAAGATTGGTAACCCCCGGCTCTACCACAGCGCAGCGGTTATCATAATCCACTTCAAGGATACGATTGAACTTTCCAAGACCAAGAAGAACACCGTCCGCCAAAGGAAGCGCACCACCAGACAACGAGGTTCCTGCACCGCGCGGGACAACATTTACTTTCTCTTTGGAGCAAAGTTTCAGGATTTCGGAGATTTCCCGTTTGTCTTCAGGTAGCACCGCAATCATTGGCAACTGCCGATATGCGCTCAAACCATCGCACTCAAAAGCGCGAAGCCCAGCTTCCTCGACAATCACCCCTGATGGGTCTTTAACAATTTTCCGAAGTTCTTCGATCAGGTAATCCCGCTTTGCCAGGACTTCCTCATCGGGTTTTGGCATTAATACCATATGACCTACCCGTTCCTATACTCGACCTGAATATGAATATAGCCGGGCTTTAGGCACAAAAAAACCGCTCAGTCACAACCGGAGCGGCTTTTTTCACCATCCAGAAATCCGAAGACGGATTTCCTTCAATGCAGCAGTCAGTTAGCCCTGACGCGCTTTGAAGCGAGGATTTGTTTTGTTGATCACGTATACCCGCCCTTTACGACGGACGACGCGACAATCGCGATGACGTTTTTTCGCAGATTTGAGCGAGTTGATAACTTTCATAATTCTATTCCCAAACGTACGTTTCTGGATTTGAAGGCCGGAACATACTGACCACTCTTCAATCTGTCAATGTGTAAAACGCGACTTTCTGGCGACTTTTCCAATTAAATTCAAAAGTGCCTGAAAAGCAGCACTTTGACGCCCGGCGCTAAAGCACTTTAGACGATTTTTGCAGGGACCCGCGCATAAATCCTGAAAACTTTCAATGATCCCGATTCCATCGCTTTCACACGCGCTGTCCAAAGCTCGCCCTCTTTCAACACCCAATCATGCAGGTGACCGCTTTTTTCGCCGCGCCCTGTTCTTCTTGCATAATCTGCAAAAGCTGCCAGAACATTGGCCTTGTACTCGGCAGTAATATCCTCCGCGATACTCACTTCAAAACCGGCCTTCGTCATTAACGCGCGCGTCTTTTGAACATCCAGCAAATGTGGGCGGTCAGGTTCAGCCTCAAACCATTTTTGAATGTTCGGATCATCTTCGCCGGAACCATCCAACATATAATCTGACATCATAAACTGACCTTCAGCCTTCAACATGTCATGGATACGGTTGAACAACAGTTCCTTGTTCTTCACACAGAAAAGGGCCTCAGCAGAATAGACAACATTTGCCGAGTGATCTTTTGGTTGGAAATCCTCAAAATCCGCATGGATATAGCGAATAAACCGTGTTTGCCCCGCCATTTTAATCAGCTCTTTACCGGCATCCACAAGCGGCTCTTCGCTTTCATAGGCATCCACATAAGCCTCGAACTCATCAACAACCCATTGGGCGAACCCCCCAAGACCTGCTCCCAATTCGGCAACGCTCATGGTTTTATTAACACCCATAGGGGTTGTCATTCTTTTCTTCACGTCATCCGGAACGCAGCGGATCATACCGTCACCAAACAAGGTAACGACGGAACGCTGACGGCTGACCGCCCATCCCATAACAGTGGGCGGTCCTTCGTCTTCCGGCGGCTCTTCATCGACTATTTTTGGCGCAGCTTTCTTTTCACGGATTTCATATCCGTCCCACCAGAGTTTCAAACGCTCCTTCAACGGGCGCTTCCCCTCAGCTCCGCCGTTCTCTTTTTCAGCTGCACCTGTTTCCATTAACTTTGCTCAGAACACTCACACAAAACATACTTGGCACTGTTTAACATCTTTTTGCAATATGCTGTCAGAAATTTATTAACCATGGGTAAACTGAGCAATATCAATTGTCTAGAAGGTCACACTTTGTTTGCAGACAAATATTCATCTCTCAATTCACGTTTTAATATCTTACCGATTGTGCTTCTTGGCAATTCATTCCGAAACACAATCTCTGAAACGCGTTGTGCTTTTCCCAAACGCTCATTTACCCATTCGCGAATTTGGCCTGGTGTTTCGTCAGCTCCTTTTTCAAGCACTACCAACCCAAGAGGTGTCTCCCCCCATTCCTCACTTGGAATGGCAATCACAGCGACATCCTCGACTGAAGGGTGCTTAATCAGTTCAGCTTCGATATCAGCCGCATAGATGTTAAATCCGCCTGACAGGATCATGTCCTTTTTTCTGTCCAGCAAGAAAAGGAAACCATCCTCATCGAGACGCCCCATGTCTCCACTTTTGAAGAACCGTTCCCCTTCTGGAGACATCCAAATCATATCGTCTGTTAGATCCGGACGATTGTGATACCCGTTCATCATCGCTGTTGATCTACCAACGATCTCTCCGATTTCTCCCTGGGGGAGCTCTTTGCCCTCTTCACTAATAATGCGAATTTCCGCCCCTAGCCCCGCTTTGCCGACAGAGGCCAATTTGTCAGGGAATTCGGTGACCGACAGAACAGTACCAACCCCGCCTTCCGTCATTCCGTATATCTCAACCATTTTGCCCGGCCATCTGGCTGCGATATCACGCTTTAGGTCTTCACGTAGAGGTGCACTGGTAGAAAGTTTCAATTGATAGCTCTCCAGATCATATTTATCAAACGCCTCATGTTTCATGATCCGTTGATATTGAACCGGAACCAGCATTGTGTGAGTGACCCGCTCTCTCTCAGCGAGTTCCAGATATTCCTCAACACCAAATTTCGGCATGACGATGACGCGGCCGCCCATCGCTATGGGTGGCAGCATCGCGACCAAGGTTGTATTGGAATACAAAGATGTTGAAACAAGGCAAACCGCGCCGACATCCAACCCCATAGCCTGAAAACGGATCACATGCTGGAACCGCATACCGTGGCTTTGTTCAATGCCTTTTGGAACGCCCGTCGTACCAGAGGAGTAGATCAAGTTGAACGGATCTTCTTCTTTGATATCAACGTGAAGTGCCTCAGTAGACGCCGAATCCAAAAGTGGCTTATAACTTTGCCAACCTTCTCCTTCAAAATCGAAGGCGACATAACCATCATCAGGGATTTCTGAGAGTTTTCCTTTAAATGGCGAGATTAGATCCAAGGTATGTGATGAGGCGAACAGCATCTTCGCCCCGCTATCATTCATCATACCTTCCAGTTGCTCACTAGAGGCCATCCCTGACAGAGGCACAATACAAGCTCCGGAAACCAGCGTTCCCAGAAATACGGTAACATATTCAATACTGCTTCGCGCTAAGACGGCCACATAATCCCCACGTCCAATTCCGCGGCTTGCAAGCATATTAGCCACCTGATTAATGCGCGGCATCAGTACTTTCCAGGTGACGGCAACACCTTCAACTGTCAGCACAGGTAGGTCCGGTTGCTGCGCGGCTGCTTCCGCCATCAAATGGGGATAAGGGGTAAACTCACGTTCTGGTAATTCCGTGGAAACTGTGTTGTCTGGATTTGCCGGCGTTCCGCTCATGTCACTCTCCTGTTAATTTTGGGTCAACAGAATAGCCGCTTGCATATGTTATGCAAGCGGCTGGAACAGAAAGCGATGAATAATGTCAGCGAATGCCGCCTTTATCTTTGACCGCGTTGATAACGGTTGACGCCATCAATTCGCCTGCTGCCGCATCTACAATGCGTTTTGCATCTTTTAGCATTGCATATCCATCTCCACCTTTGGCGACATAATCGTTGGTGGCAATTATGTAGGTCTTAGTGATATCCAGAGGCGCACCGCCTACTTTGATATCTGACACTCGCTCACCTGCGGGTTTACTTGCATTCAAAATGAACTCAAGGTTTGCATATTGCCCATATCGACCTGCACCATCCTCAATTTTGGATACACTATGCTCTACTAGTGCAGCGAGGTCCTTGCCGCTCACTTCCAGTGAAACGGTTACATTACCAAACGGCAGTTCGGTTAGGATATCTTTTCTTGTTAGCACTGTTCCAGCTTTATAGGTTCGATCTCCACGGATGCCACCCCCGTTTGTAAACCCGATATCAGCCCCAACTTTTTGGCGCATGGATTCGGCGATGAACTGCCCAAACACTGTTTGTTTTGTCCTCACGGATACTCTAGTTGTGTCCAGCTCAACACTGGTTTTACCAACGGCTACGTCCAATTCCTTATCCAACGCCATCGCGTAATCCGACACCATTTTGGCAATCTCAGGATTTGCAGGGATATCTTTAGTGGCCACGATCTCCCAACTTGGAATGACCTGTAGTTTTTTCTTACCGCGCTTTTCGACAACGGAAACATCCAGATCAAGCACCCCAAGATATCTGAGGTCCGAGCCGGACTGAAGAATTGACACTCCATTTTCTTGCATCGCAATCACACGGTGGTCATGACCACCCAAAATCACATGGATACCTTTTACCTGACGGGCCACTTTAATATCTTCGGCGTAATCAAGATGTGTCAGCGCAACGATAACATCCGCCCCTTTGGATTTCAGCTCCGCCACCATTTGATTGCCCGTCTCAATCACATTGGCGAATTCAACCTTTTCACCTGGCGAGGAAAGATCCACTGTCTCTTCTGTTGTTAGGCCGAAGAAGCCAACGGTGAAGTCCCCCACCTTCTTCAAAAATATTGGTGTACTACCAAGGGCGTCTTCGCCATCCACTGTACGAACATTACTTGCCAGCCACTTAAACTTAGCTTCCTTGATACGTGCACGGGCAACATCTGCCCCAAAATCAAACTCATGATTTCCAAGAACTGCCACATCCAGTTTCAGCGCATTCATCATGGCAACCATTTCTGTTCCCTTGGAAAGACCTGACATAAGAGAAGGAGAAATCAGGTCACCACCGAATGTGGTAATCGCGCTAGGATTTTCATCCCGATGCAGCTTTAACAATGTCGCAAGTTCAGGAAAACCACCATATCCCGGCTTACCCGCCATTTCTCCCATATCATTGGTATGAAGCAAGGTAATCTTTGTACCTTCGGCGATCGCTTGCGCGGTAAATATCATCAGCAATGACATCATAACGCCAATACTGACGAACATTTTTTTCGTTTTAACTAGATCCATCTCATTCCCCTCTTATGGTCTGTTGACATGCTACCACAAATTACTTCAGATGAATGTCCTGATATTATTGCGATCGTATGAAAATCCACATGTTTGAACTACACCCACAACTTGCCGCCGATACGGTTTTAATCAAGAAACTGGAATTGAGCCGTGTGCTTCTATCAAAAGACAGCCGCTTTCCCTGGCTCATACTTGTACCGGAAATCGATGGCGCGAAAGACTTACATGCTCTCGCGCTTCAAGATTATCAGATTGTGTGCAACGAAATTCGGGCCGTGGCCTCTAAAATTCAGGAGGCGTTAAACCCTGACAAAATGAACTTCGCGTCCCTTGGCAATATGGTTCCGCAGCTTCATATCCACATTGTCGCAAGGTGGAAGGAAGATGCCGCCTGGCCCGCCCCAATTTGGGGGAACGGCGAGAGAATTCTTTACAGCCAAGAAGAATTGCGACATAAAATCAGATACTTCCAGGAAATTATTAATTAACCGGTTAATTAAGCAATAACCCTAATCCATCGGCCGTGAAAATCGACGCGAGCAATATCAATTACCTGCCCTGATGGCCAAATCGTAAGCTGCAGCAAAGCGCCATCGGGCTCTGCGTCAGCTTCCATGGAAAGCCAAGCCAACGGTTTTTTTGACGTTGCCCTCTCCCCTGCCGCATTCAACATCTTCAAAAACGTGCTTCGAACAGCTTCAGGGAAATACTGAAGCACAACAGTATGATATACCAAATGAAGCACGCCTTCAGTCTGTGCAATAAACCGGTCATCTAACCAGTCAATGGCATTTGCTTTATCTACCGCAATGTTATGACGACAGAATATGTCAATTGCGGATTGCGTTCTTGCCATCCGGTCCTCTTGATCAGGCCAAATGTAGGAAAGTAGCTGGTTTTTTTCCTCACTTGATCGCAAGTTGAGAGGATTAAGATCACACCCGGCCCGGTCAACGATATCGATTTGCTGAAATTCAGAAATCGCCCCTTCAACTGTCGGTGTCAGATGCACAGGTGAAGAGTCCGCCCCCCACTGCCTGTCACCCAACTGGTATCGGAATTTATCCCAAAACAGATTAAGGCCTGAACTTGCACCGATTTCACTGGTCATTAATTCCTGACATCCTGTGAGATCCGCAGCTATCTGCGCACCTAACAGGATTGCGCTACTTCGGCGTACTTCATTGGTCTGGGGAGGAAGTTTTAAGCGCTCCAGGATGTAATCCGCATGTCGATCAACAGCGGCAATAATGTGCTGATAAATCTGATCATCCAAGACGAGTTTGTTTTTTTGAGGATAAACACGCGCCAGATCCATATCATATTCTTTTAATACCAATCCATGCAACGCACCTGTAAAGCGCAGAGCGACGGCATCCCCGTTCGCTGAAACATCACCTGGCCAATTTTGCAACTTCTCCCAGACAGACCCATTTGATGGGTTTTCTTTTGCACAAATACGTAAAACGCGCGCTGTAAAAGGAGAGCCGAGTTGTTCACAACTATCAGCCTGCGCTTCAAATGCTTCTTTCAGCGCCATCGTTTTCATCCTCCACGCAAACGCTGTTCCAATTAGCTCAAATTCGCACGCCTGCAAATATCTGCGATATAAGTATCTTTAACATAAGTGAAAATCTCTTCCACTTGATCCTGCGTCTCAGAGAACATCTGACGAAGCGCCAAACCTCTTAAGATTACCAACAATTGAGATCGCCACTCTAGTTTTGCGGCATCGGATTGATCAAAATCTGCAAAAAGGCGGAGCCACTGCCCATCCCTTTCTTTCTCAAGCACTCGCAACGCTTCCTTGACAATCGATCCAAATTCCGGATCAAGGCGCCCAAGAACTGCAATTTCAATAAATACTTCATATGTCTCGCTTCGATAGCCATGCCAGTAGAGATCTACTATTCGAGACAATCTGGGTATTTTATCTAGATCCGAAAGGTTCTCAGCTTCAAGCAATTCACTTAAAAAGCCGACCACCTCAACGATCACTTCTCTCATAAGATCTTTGGGGTTATCAAAATGATATTGGATTGCCCCGCGCGTAAGGCCCGCCTCCTTGGCAACTTTTGCTGTTGTAAGGTTAGCTGCACCCTGATCACGGATAATATTTATTGCAGCTTCAATAAGTTTGGTCCGTGTCTCCTCACGGCGCTGCTGTTGGGTTCTACGGGGCGCCCCTGCCGCCTGTACCATATTATTTCCTTGTTTTTTTACCCGCCTGTTATGCTCAGACGTTTCATATCAGATTATCTATCCATTTAAAACTGTTACAAAATCAAGTTGATTTGACAAGCCCAACCCTGTGAAAACGATGTATGCCAAAAAAATAAAAAAAAATGAAACAAACCTCTTGATACATTCATTCATGAATGATAGTGTCATTTTCATAATAAAAATAAAGGGGGAACTGGTCAGTGCAGGGTGTGCGTCTAAAACCCCCCACCAAATTTTTCTTTCCGTTTTGGAATGCAAAAAACCATATCAGTAGGATTGATTTTCAACTTGTCGATTAATCCTTCAGTTCCTAGGAACAAAGCCTCCCCTGGTTTTCTCTGATATCGGTTTTTTGCATTTTCTTTCTTTTAAGGCACAAAAAAACCCGACGTTACTGCCGGGCTTTTCAAGAATACTGAAAGTCTATTAGTCCTTACATTTCACCAATCGCAATGGCGTGTAAATCATCGCAACAGTACCGTCCTGCTTCACAACCTTGTTTCTGGTCCGAACGAGCCCGCGTCCGCCTTTACTGCTGAGACGACTTTCAATCACTTCACATTCAGCATGAATGGTATCACCAGCAAACACAGGCCCCTTTACGTCCAGTTCCATATTTAGGAAGGCAAGCCCTGTATACTGCATCGTCGCCTGTACAAGCAGACCTTCAATAAAGGAGTATACCAATGCACCCGGGGCAACTCGCCCCTTGATATCTTCAGACTTTGCCAGGTACTCTGTGTTCATAAACAGAACTTCCTGCATTCCTGTCGCATTGATAAAATTGACGATATCGGCTTCTGTAACTGTTCTTCCTATTGTCTGAAACTGTCGCCCTAATGGCAGGTCTTCAAAAAACAGACCCAATCCTACTGTATCCATAATCGCCCTCTTTAATCTGCTAGTGTCAACTTACCAATAATGTTGCGCTGAATCTGGTTGGTGCCCTCAACAATTTTTAGAACTTTCGCATCTCTGAAATATCGACCGATCGGATATTCGGATGAAATCCCTGCGGCACCAAATAATTGAACTGCGGCCTCCGCAACTTCCATGGCGGTATCGGTGGCGAAAAGCTTGGACATTGCCGCCATTCCTGCAAGATCATTACCTTTCACACCTGCATTGACCATTGCGGCCGCTTTGTAAACCATCAAACGAGAGGCTTCCGTTTTGGTCACCATGTCAGCGATCATCCAGCGCACTCCCTGAAAATCAGAAACCTGCTGCCCAAAGGCTTTACGGTCTTTAATGAAAGCAATTGTATGGTCGATCGCACCTTGTGCACATCCAACGGCACGGGCCCCGATATAAGGGCGTGATTTATTGAAGGCTTCCATGACAATTTTGAAGCCTTTACCTTCTGGGCCAAGACGTGCGTTTTCAGGCACGAAGACATCTGTCAGGAACAGACCGTTAGACGGCACACCACGGGCGCCCATCTTGTCTTCTTTCTTGCCTATTTCAAAGCCGGGAGTATCGCGATCAATAATGAACATATTGATATTGCCCGTTCCCTTGCCTTCACCAACCTTCGCCGCAACCAGAACAAAGTCAGACATTTCCGCGTTGGTACACCAGATCTTGGCCCCATTGATCACATAACCGCCATCCACTGGCACTGCCCGGGTCTTGATACCCGCAACATCTGATCCGCTTTGCGGTTCGGTTGTTGAAAAAGCACCTCGCAAATCACCTGAGGCCAGCCCCGGAAGGTACTTCTCTTTTTGTTCTTTGGATCCACCTGCCAGAATGGCTCCAAAGGGGAGCCACTGCACTAGAAGGAGATAGGCCGTATTGTAGCACACGCGCCCCAACTCCTCGATCGCAAGGCAACACGCCACACTGTCTTCTGTTCCACCATACTCTTCCGGAAAAGGTAATGTAAAAAGCCCAAGTTCTTTCAACAGGTCGAACATATCCTGCGGATATTCAGCAGTTTTGTCTATCTCGTTTGCGCGAGGAGCAACCTTCTCGTTTGCAATCCGGCGAACAAGATCCCGGATCGCCCTTTGATCTTCTGTCAGTTCAAAATCCATGTTTTTTCTTCTTTATTTTTTTGGCTCTACAAATCAGCGTAGTGCTTCCCTCATGATTTACTATGCCATAGCGCAATTCAGACATCCAATATATAATTAGTTTACAAATCATACATTATATATATTAATAAGCGGATGCCTGATATCCGACATTTGCGCCATTTCATTGCCGTTGCTGAAGAAAAACACTTCGGCATGGCGGCCACGCGCCTCAATATGACGCAGCCTCCCCTCAGTCTTTCCATCAAGAAACTGGAGGAAGAGCTTGGCGTTCTCCTGTTCGATCGCAACACCAAAAAGGTCGTTCTTACACCAGCGGGAGAAGTGTTTCTAAGCGGGGCTTATGAAACATTGGAAAAAATGTCGACACTGACCAATGATACGATCAGGGCGGCGAATGGCGCGCTTGGCCGCTTAAAATTGGGATTTGTGGGTTCCGCTGTCTATGAAGCGCTTCCCCGGACGGTACGAAATTTTCGCCAGCAATTTCCGGATGTGCAGTTAGATTTGAAGGAACTGGCAACAGTTGAACAAATCGAAGCCTTATCAAAGAATGAAATAGATGTGGGCTTGCTCCGTCCTCCGATTACAGGTGGCGCCCTTTTTCATCAGATTGATTTCTCCAACGAGGAAATGGTTGCCGTTCTCCCCATTAATCATCCTTTGGCGGGCGAGCAGGTTATTGATCTTTCAAACCTGAAGGAAGACGGGTTTATCTTGTTCCCCCATAACATTTCTCCGAACTTACATGCGCTCGTATTACTCGCCTGCCGGGAAGCAGGCTTTACACCCACCATCGCCCAAACAGCTCCGCAAATCCAAACACAGATAAGCCTCGTGTCCGCGGGACTTGGTGTGGCGTTGGTCCCAAAATGCGCGTCCAGAATTTCCTATCCAGATATCGTTTTCAAAAAATTGGCGGCCTCAAACGATCACATAGGCACACAAATGTCTGTGGTCTATCGCAAGGAAGAAAAAAACGTTATTGTAAGCGCGTTTGTGGAGTTGTGCAGGACTTTATCGTTGCCCTAACTCCGCGTGAAGCCTGACAGAAAAATAAGGAGAACAAAATGTCAGTATCTTCCTACGAATTTGTTGAAGCTGTCGTTGAAAACGGGGTCGGGCGGCTTACTCTGAATAGCCCTAAAACGTTAAACGCAATGACCGTTAGCATGATGAAAGAGTTCGCTGACGTACTTGAGCGTTGGGAACTTGATAAATCCGTCCGTGTTGTTCAAATCGAAGGCAAAGGGCGCGCTTTTAGTGCCGGTGCCGACAAAGATTTTCTCCATGAAATTCAAAAAATCTCCGCTTCAGACATTAAGAACATCATCTATCGGCATTTTGCCGGAGGCACTAAAAGACTTCGTGATTACCCAAAGCCCACTATTGCAGTAATGCGAGGGGCCGCAACTGGCGCTGGACTAGAACTTGCTCTTGCGTGCGATTTCCGATTGACCACACATGACGCTTTTATTGCAGAAACGTGGATCAAACTTGGCCTGATCGATCCGCTTGGCGGCATGTCTCTGCTTCCGAGATTAGTTGGCCTCGCCAAAGCGAATGAAATCCTTCTGATGGGTGAAGGCATTTCAGGTGAAGAAGCGGAACGTATCGGATTGGTCAATCGTGCGGTACCAGATGAAGAATTGGAAGACCTTGCCAACAAATGGGCACAGAAACTCGCTAGTGGCGCCCCGCTTGCGCTGCAGGCCATGAAAGAAGGCATTCGAAGAGGTTTACATCAATCCATCGACGACATGGCCGCACACAATATCGTTGTCCAGAGCCAACTTATCGGGACAGAGGATTTTAAAGAAGGAGTTCGTTCTGTTTTCGAAAAAGATAAACCCAACTTTGAGGGTAAGTAAATAACCAGACGCACACCGCAAAGTGTGCGCTCTATCTTCTATATACTCTAACAAACAGCTGCGGAAATCGCCGTTTCTGACATGTGATAGACGTCGCCAGCTTTACTGAGTCAGTTTTTCTACCGCGCCTTCCCACCACTCAATAGAGGCGTCAGCTGTTTTCAAAAAACTCTCCATCATTTCTGCTATCAGATCTAAATCGTCCGCCTGTTTTTCCATGAGGGAGGCCTGTTGCGCCAATCTGTCACAACACATAGAGGCCGCAACACCGGCGATCGTGTGAATAGACCTGTAAATAACGCTGGCATCCTGTTCCTCAAATGCCGCTTTTAAGGCATCAAGTTCCGCGCGTATGGATGCTGGGGTTTTCGAGATGAGGGAAAGAGTGACATCAGGCCCCAATTGATCAACATATTCATCCAATTTCTGATCACTACCCACTGGTTGCTTCAATGTCGCTTCAAACAATGGGTGTATACCTTCTTCAACCACCTCTGTTTGCTCCTGTAAAGCCTTGTCGCTCTTAACGCCATCTGCGTTTACAGCGTCGGCAACATTGCTGTCTTGTTCAAAGTAACTCAGGATAACCTGTTGCAATTGAGATTTTGTTAAGGGCTTGGTTAGAACTTCATCCATTCCAGCATCTTTGAAAATGACATGCCGGTCATTGAATGCCTCAGCTGTTAAACCGATAATAGGGATGTTTTTGCCATCTTCACGGGCCCTGATTAACTTGGTTGCCTCGATCCCATCCATCTCCGGCATATGTATATCCATCAAAACCAGATCAAAAATCTCTTCCCCGAATTTATCCACGGCATAGAGCCCATTTTCCGCGATCACCGATGTCGCCCCGATATCTTTCAAAAAGGCTTCAGTGACCATTGCGTTTACCTCATTATCTTCAGCCACCAGCACCTTCAGTGACTTGCTGATTTTTATATTTTTTGCTTGTTGCTTTTTGAGGAACTTTGCCTTTTGTTCCTTCGTTGGCAGCGTAATGGGAAGTGAAACAGTAAAAGTTGTCCCCACCCCTTCTTTACTGCTTAATGAAACCTCCCCCCCAAGCAACTCAGTCAGCTTGCGTACAATAGATAAGCCAAGGCCCGTCCCTCCGAACTTTCGGCTTACAGATGTATCCGCCTGAGAAAATGAGTCAAATACGGTTTCCTGCCTATCAACTGGAATGCCGATACCGGTGTCCGTTATCTGAATGGAAAGCTTGCCCTCTCTCGCATCTTTATCCTCAATTTTACCGACTGTTAGAACAACCCTTCCCTTGGCTGTAAACTTGATCGCATTACCAATCAGGTTCATGACGATTTGTCTTAAACGAACCGGATCGCCCACAACTAAAGAAGGAACCGTCTCATCCAGAGTGGAAAGAAATTCAATCCCTTTTTCACGGGCCTGCAGCACAAAAGGTGATTCCATTGAGTGAAACACGTCATGCAGATCAAAGGTAATATTTTCAACTTCCAGGTTACCAGACTCGATTTTGTTCATATCAAGAACATCATTGATCAATTCCAGAAGTGTCTTACCGGACCGAAGAATAGCATCAACTTTTTCGGCCTGTTCCGGGGTCAGGTCCGTATCCGACAGCATTTGTGAAACCCCAATGACACCGTTCAATGGGGTGCGAATTTCATGACTGATCGTTGAGAGGAAATTGGATTTTGCTTCGTTTGCTCTGTTCGCCTCATCCAACGCCTTTTCAAGACGCTCTTCATATTGCAAGCGCAGTGTGAGATCTGAATACAAAGAAACATACCCACCACCCGGCATCGGCCTTGTTGAAATCTCGATATGCTTGTGGTTGGTTTTTGTCAGAATATAATGCTTTTTATCTCCTGATTTCAGTAAAGATTCCAGCTCACTTCTTGAACGGACATTCTCCCAATCCCCAAGATCTCCTCGATTAATCAAGTGGCCAAGTATGCGATACATGGACGTTCCCCGAGACACCAGATCCTTTGGCAAGTCCAGCAGTTCGGAAAAACTGTTGTTAAAAACAATTAGCCGCCCTTTTTCATCAAATACCGTGATACCAATCGGGATATTATCCTTAGTTGTTTCCAGGATTTCGCGGCCCTTTCGAATTTCATCCTGGATGGATTTTTCATACGTTATGTCGCGAATAATTCCAGTATACAGCCGCTGCCCATCCAGCCACATATCCCGGATGCGTAGATCCATTGGGAATAAAATTCCATCTTTACGTCGTCCCTGCAGCTCCAAAGTTGTTCTATCTGACTCTTCCAAATCTTCATTAAGGATGAGCTTTTCGTACCCCGACCACCCGCCTTTTCCAAGATCCGGCATCAAAGTGTTAAAATGGACACCTAAAAGCTCCTCGCGGCCATACCCGAAAACTGTTGCCGCAGCGGTATTTATACTTTCGATTTCTCCTTTGGCATCGATTGTCACGATGCCATCAGCAACGGTTTCAAGCAGTGTATTGAGGCGCATGGTTTGCGACACAAGAAAGCGCTGATCTTGCTCATACAGGGATTGTGCCAAAAGACGCTCCACCGCACGGCCAAACCTTTGCAAGTCAACATAATCCTGTCGGCTAAACTCTCTCGGTTCAATCCCTAGAACACTAAGACAACCAACATGCATCCCCCCTTGAACAGACAAAGGAATGCCTGCGTAAAAACGGACATCATGCCCGTCATACTGAGGAGGATCGTTAAAAAAGCGATCATCTTTAAGGGAGTCCTGAATGCAGGTGAGTTCATCGCTGAGGATGACATGAGCGCATAAAGACTTATCTCTAAGCACTTCATTCACTTCGATACCGATAGCTGATTTGAACCAGACGCGTTCCTTGTCAACTAGTGCAATGAGCGCCATCTCGGTTTTAAAATGTGAACGGACAAGCCGCGCCAACTCATCGAACGCCTCTTCAGGAGGCGTATCAAGCAAATTCAGGCTATGCAGAGCCTCCAAACGTTGCTCTTCATATTCAGGTAGTGCAGCAGTTTGCACTCTAATCTCCTGTCGCGTTTTAGTAGCAATTCCCTTATATATAAGCGCGACTAAATTACTATAACCTTAATACAAAGATAGAAGACTTACTTCTTTTTTATGAGTGGCTTTCCATATGCCACGCAATAACATCTTTTTGAATGGATGCCAGTTCAGCTTCTTCTTCACTTGTACTAACAAGCATTTCTTTTGCCAGATCATCCAAGGATGCCCAGTCATGGGTCGTGAGATTGAGTTTTGCCATTGGGAAAATGGTTTTCTCTTCCTCCAACATATGCCGGCGTTGAACATTGATATATTCCTGCATCACCGAAAGCACCCAGATCCTTGGCAGTTGATTATCCTGTTCAACATTATCAATAGCGTTTTTCAGCTCATTTCCCAAAAAACTGATCCGCTCATGATCCACTTCAAGGTGATCGAACAACTTCTTATCGCACACCCCCTTAAGCATAAGGATTGATGCCATTTTCTCTTCAAAGATGTGATGATTTGTTGTGGTTCTGAGATCCATGAAATCCAGAGCCGTTTGCAATAGAAGATAGTCTAAAGTGCCACCCTCTACAAACACCCGAATTTCTTCATCCATGATCACGAGCATTTTACTCATCTGCGCATGATCAGATATCAGCTTGTCTAGAACTTTCATGACATACTCCCAGGTAAAGTCAGAGCAGTCCCAGACCGTATATCAGAAATTAATACACTACATTGATTGAAGTCAGTGCGGCCAGTTCAGGCATTTAAGGGATGCACTGCACTGACCGACTGGCTTCAAAGGAGATTTAACTTTCAAGCGCTGCTTTTAAGCTCTCCGCTTGTTGTTTGAGCTCGGTAGCAACAGACATAACTTCTTGAGAGCTTTCGTTTACTTGCCCAACTGCAGAACTCACAATACCAACATTTGCTGTAACATCATTCACACCAGAAGCCGCCTCTTTCACGTTGCGAGAGATCTCCTGCGTTGCAGCGCCTTGTTCCTCAACAGCAGAGGCGATTGCAGAGGCAACCTCATTGATCTTGTCAATGGATCCCCCAATAGCGCCGATTGACGACACAGCTTCATTGGCTGCAGATTGGATTTCCAGCACTTGCGCCTTGATATCATCTGTAGCCCGTTCAGTTTGACCAGAAAGACTCTTCACCTCACTCGCCACAACCGCAAAACCTTTACCGGCATCTCCTGCCCGGGCGGCTTCAATTGTTGCGTTAAGAGCCAATAATTTTGTCTGCCCGGCAATATCATTAATCAGATTCACAACCTGCCCGATTTTGTCAGATGCCGCAGACAATCCTGCGACCATGTCATTCACTTCACGAGATTGAATTACAGCTTCACCAGACATTCCCGCGGAGGCTGCCACTTGTTTATTGATTTCCTGAATTGACGCATCCAATTGCTCAGCTGCTGAGGCAACGGTACTTGTGTTGACACCCGCTTCTTCGGCAGCGGCCGCAACGGCGGCTGTTTTTTCGTTTGCCTCTTGTACCGTCTGTCCCATTCCTTGTGCATTTGAATTTAGCTGTTCCGCAGCAGCAGAAATTGATTCAACCACCTCCGAAAAACGATTTATCTTGTTTTCCACTCCATCAGCTGCCTGATTAATTTTGTACACGGCATATCCATATCCCCCTTGAAGGCCTTCTGGAGAAATTCTTCGGAAATACTGATTTTCAGCGATAAAACGCAGGCATGCAGTTGACTCACGCACATAGGCGTCTGCGCGGTCGATCATCTCATTGATTTTAAGACACAGCTTACGCTCTAGCCCTTCTTCTTTGTTTATGTTCTTTACGCGCTTTTCAAAATCCCCCTTTGAAATCGCGTCTACCACCTCCAGGATTTCCAGAAGCTTTTCAGTGCGGACTTCAGTATTCCCGCCATCTAATATTGAAGAGTTCATATTCACTTTATTGCTCCCAGATTAGCGAGGAGATGAACTCATCATAACTCGCTGCTTTTGAATTAACGACTTCCATTAATCGCGCATATGACGCAGCTGTTCCTTCTTTACGATTGGCGTAGTTCGCCTCCAACTGATTGAGTTCCGCATACAACGGTTCAATGACATTTGTTATTGTAGATTTTTTCGGAATGCGCCGCGTGGAATGATAGCCAACCACCTCTCCATTTTCAAAACTTGGCGTCACATGAGCAATAACCCAGTAATGCCCACCATCCTTTGTAGAGTTCACTACGTATGCAAAGATTTCTTTTTCTTGAGAAATGCAATTCCAAAATAACTCAAACACTCCTCTGGGCATATTGGGATGCCTGATGAGGTTATGAGGCTGCCCTATTACCTCATCTTCGTCATATCCTGCGATTTCAAGGAAAGTATGATTGGCGTAGGTAATTCGCCCCTTCAGATCTGTCTTGGAAACAATCAGATCATTCTGGCCGAAAAAAACTTCCTGACCGCTATAATGCATTTTTCCGCCCTCATGCTCAGTTAACTTTAATTCTTCAATCAAATTTATAATTGAAACTTAAATAAATAGAGAAAAGCACTTCTTAACCACAAACACAGTAATAATTTGACTTAAAACAGTTAACAT
This sequence comes from Sneathiella sp. P13V-1, assembly GCF_015143595.1. NCBI lineage: Bacteria > Pseudomonadati > Pseudomonadota > Alphaproteobacteria > Sneathiellales > Sneathiellaceae > Sneathiella > Sneathiella sp. P13V-1. The sequence goes on from NZ_WYEU01000006.1 coordinate 29,946, forward strand.
TAAATTAATACCGTTTTTATACTTACAATCATAAATATAATTGAAGTTAAATTTTGAATATTACAGTTAAACTAATATCTTTATCTTAATTATTATTTATATCTATTTGGACATAATACTAATATACTATTTTTTATACATTTTTCATAAGCCTAATACACCTTTCGGCTGGCTTATAAAATTGTGGAATAGGATTACATAACTGCCGAAATTATGTATCCTGAAACCTGTCTGAAATAATCCAAGAACGAGAAAAATGACGAGCTTTACCTTTGCCACCACTCCGAAACTGATCTTTGCCGAAGGCGCATCGCAGAATATTGCAGAACATTCCAGTATCTTAGGAGACCAGATTCTGCTCATCACCGACCCCGGCCTCTTCAAGCTGGGCCTTCACAAAGAAGCCGTCAACAGCCTGGAAAAAGCCGGCAAAAAAGTCTCGGTCTTTTCGGAAGTTGAAGCAGATCCAAGTGAGGCTGTGGTCCTAGCTTCAACAAAAGCAGCCACAGACATACAAGCAACAGGTATTATCGGATTTGGCGGCGGTTCATCTATGGATGTGGCGAAGCTCGTCGCCCTGCTCGCACTCGGTGAAGAAAAACTTGAAGATATCTACGGAATAGAAATGATTAAAGGGACGCGACTTCCTTTAATTCAGGTACCAACAACTGCTGGAACCGGTTCTGAAGTCACGCCTATTTCAATTGTTACTGTGGGTGCTGAAACTAAAAAGGGTGTTGTTTCTTCGAAATTACTTCCAGATATTACAATCCTGGATGCAGCACTTACTGTTGGCCTGCCGCCAGCTGTCACAGCGGCAACAGGTGTCGATGCTATGGTTCATGCAATCGAAGCCTATACATCCCGCGGTGCAAATAACAATCCGATGTCTGCATCCCTCGCAAAAGAAGCCTTACGACTTCTAGGTCAAAATATCACCACTGCGGTTAAAGATGGCAGCAACCTAAAAGCACGCGCAAACATGTTGCTGGGTGCTTGCCTCGCGGGACAGGCCTTTGCCAACTCTCCTGTTGCCGCAGTTCATGCGCTCGCCTACCCACTTGGGGGAATTTTCCATGTCCCTCACGGTCTTTCGAATGCCTTGGTCCTTCCAGAGGTAATGCAATTCAATGCTGGCGCTTGTGCATCGGAATATGCGGAACTTGCCCCTATCGTTTTCCCGGACATCGACACCAGCGGCGGCGCTCAGCAAACTTGCCAGATCTTCATCGAGAGATTAGCTAAACTGAACAAGGATCTTGGCTTAGAAACCACGTTGCGTGAGGTGGGTGTAAAAGAAGATGATCTGGATCGCCTTGCAGACGCTGCTATGGAACAGACACGCCTTCTGGTCAACAACCCCAAAGAAGTCACCCGCGAAGACGCTTTTAACATCTACAGAAAAACACTTTAGGAAACGTCATGTCTGCCAAGAAAACCATGTCCAGTCGGGATGAATATAAACACTTCCTGACTATTCCCACTCGCTGGATGGACAATGACGCTTATGGTCACGTGAACAACGTGCAGTATTACAGTTACTTTGACACAACGGTGAACGAGTTCCTCGTTGCAAAAGGCTTGCTGGATATTGGGAAAAGCCCGGTAATTGGATTGGTCGTTGAAACACAATGTCGTTATGCACGTAGCATCGTCTTTCCCGATACAGTGCACGCTGGACTTCGAATTTCCCATATGGGTAACAGTTCAGTGAAATATGAACTCGGTCTTTTCAAAGAAGACGAAACCGAAGCATCCGCTGAAGGCCATTTCATTCACGTTTATGTGGACCGCGAAACAAACAGACCTGTCCCTGTACCGGATAACATGCGCGAAGTGCTACAAAGCATCGCAATATGATAAAAGGCGGCGCAAGCCGCCTTTTCAATTAGATCTTGCTAAAATCGCCTCCACGACCAAGACCTCCTGCGAAGCGGCCAGCCCCGTTTCGCGCCTCTTGATTTACAGGCTTGGCGCCTTCTACAGCTTCCTGACGCAATGCGTCTTCTAATGACATGCTCCATTGATCGTATGCCATCTGCCGATCTGTTCTCATACAAAGTTGCGGGAACGCACAGAGATTTTCGGCAATTTTAAAGGCTTCTTCATAAGCTTTTCCTTTTTCGACTAACCTGTTGGCAAGGCCAAAGGAATATGCCTCCTCCGCTTTCACTTCCCGGCCAGTCAGGATCATATCCATCGCGCGGCTATGACCGATAAGGCGCGGCAAACGAACACATCCACCATCAATAAGAGGCACCCCCCAACGACGACAGAACACCCCAAAACTTGCCTGCTTTGAAGCAACACGCATATCGCACCAGGTGGCAAGCTCTAGTCCACCCGCCACGGCAAAGCCTTCAACAGCAGCAATCACGGGCTTGCAAAGGAGGCGGCGCGTTGGTCCCATCAGGCCTTCCCCCATAGGGTCATATTCCCGAACCTCCCCGGATAGAGCCTTCAAATCAAAGCCTGCACAGAAACTCTCTCCCGTTGAGGTCAGGATAGCCACAGATTGACTGTCATCTTTTTCAAATTCGTCAAATGCCTGCAGCAGTAACTCACCCGTTTCATAATCGACGGCGTTCCGCCTCTCCGGCCGATTAATGGTGACTGTGGTAATGGCTCCATTTTTCTCAACGAGTACTTTATCCGACATACCACCCTCATTCTTCCCTGATTGTTCTTATTCTTTCGCGGGCAACCGCATATGGGCATATTAATGCAGCAATGCGTTCTTGTAAGGGGGGAATTATCTCTTTTTCAAACCAGGAGTTCTTTTTGAGCCAGATATTATTCCGTGGACTTGGGTGAGGGAGTACGATTTTCTGTGGCCAATATTCTTGCCAGTTTTTTACTGTCTCCGTGAGTGTGTTTTTGGCTTGATCCCCCAGATGCCAGTTGATGGCATATTGGCCAATCACGAGAGTAAGCTCCACCTGCCCCATCAACGTCATCAAATCAGAGCGCCATTCGTTCGCACATTCTTTCCTTGGCGGCAGATCACCTGATTTACCTGTGCCCGGATAGCAAAAACCCATAGGAATTATATTGATGATCTTCTCATCATAAAATTGCTCAGATGTCACCCCCATCCATTCCCGCAAACGATCACCACTTGGATCATCAAAAGGGATACCGCTTTCATGGACACGGCGACCTGGCGCTTGCCCCACAACCAAAATCTTTGCTGTATTCGACGCCCTTAACACAGGTCTGCAGCCATGAGGTAGTTCAGCCTCACATATCTTGCAGCCCCTAATCTCACCCAATAATGACTCTAAAGCCTGTGACATCGTTTTTTACTTGTATCCAGGATAGTGGATCAGGCAATTGATAACGGCATCTACCTGTCCAGAATTTCTGTACCCATGCGGCTTGTCCCCTGCAAATCTCAGGGATTGCCCAGCTTTTAGACTAACCCACTCCTCATCACACAGGATAGACAACTCCCCGTGAATAACCGTTATATATTCAGAAACACCTTCTTTATGAGCCGCAGACAGCCGTTCATACTCTGCTGGAAAAGTAAGTTCAAAAAGCTCAAAACCGGTCTTGCTGTCATATGGAAATAACGTCGCAACAAGCATCCCATCCTGATCACTGATAGGCTTTCGAAGTTCATTTGCATCCTGCTTTAAACTGGTAATTGGACCATCATTACGTGATCGCCCCTGCAAAAGAGAGGAGAGAGAGATATTAAAGCCTGTCGCAATTTTCCAAAGCGTCGCGATTGTAGGGGAACTCTCCCCTCGTTCAATTTGTCCAAGCATGGCTTTACTCACCCCTGTTTCACAAGCGGTTCGATTTAAGCTCCAGTCACGGTGATCTCGAAGTTCTTTCAAATTGCCCGGCAAGCTATCAGATGGGTTATCCACTTTAACCTCTCAAAAAGTTCGTGCGCTATAACGCACGCTCTGTTATTGTCTGATTGTACGCTATAACGCACAAACGATAAACACACGATTTTGTCAGGAAATCTCATGCGCAGCTTCTTTAGCCTTCCCCACATCACATCAGGATTTGTCGCTGTTCTAGTTGGTTACACAAGTGCAGGCGCCATTGTTTTCCAAGCGGCACAAGCAAGTGGCGCCTCCACTGATCAAATAGCTAGTTGGATGTGGGCCGTAGGAGTCGGCATGGGCCTGTGCGGTCTATTCCTGTCAATTCGATACAAAGCCCCTATACTTATTGCCTGGTCAACACCGGGCGCGGCCCTCCTCATCACAAGCCTTGAAGGATTACCTATGGGAGAAGCGATTGGCGCTTTTTTGTTTAGCTCAACCTTGCTCACTATTTGCGGTTTTTCCGGTTGGTTTGATAAGATTCTGAAGGTGATCCCAACGTCACTGGCAACCGGCATGCTTGCAGGGGTTCTCCTAAGATTTGCTTTAAACGCTTTCGGCGCTATGGAAAGCTCGGCTTTACTTGTTGGAGGAATGCTGCTTGCCTACCTTATCGGAAAACGGTTTAACCCTGTTTACGCTGTCCCGCTAACACTAATTACAGGTGTATTAATCGCCTTTTCAACAGGTCAGTTTGGAGAAACAGAGGTATCACTGGATCCAACCATCCCTGTCTGGATGGCCCCTGAGTTTTCAATCTCTTCGCTCATTGGTGTTGGCATTCCGCTTTTTATTGTGACCATGGCCTCCCAGAACCTACCCGGCATTGCTACTTTGCGGGCTCATGGGTATCAAACACCGGCCTCTCCCCTGATTGGATGGAGTGGTTTGACAGGATTATTACTTGCGCCATTTGGGGGGTTTGCCTTTAACCTTGGCGCTATCACAGCGGCGATCTGTATGGGTGAGACTACCAACCCCGATCCATCCAAAAGATACCATGCCACTATCTGGGCTGGCATATTCTATATTATCATGGGGATTTTTGGTGGAGTAGTCACTGGGTTGTTTATCCTGTTCCCTGACGCACTGGTGATGGCAATCGCAGGTATCGCATTAATGGGGACCATCTCCAACAGTCTGATTTCAGCTTTAAGTAACACCGAAGAGCGAGAAGCAGCTTTCATCACCTTCGCCATTACTGCATCCGGCTTGACCTTTTTCACGATCGGCGCACCGTTTTGGGGCATCGTTATTGGCACGGCCATTCATTTTTTCAACAGCCGCGCCAACAGGAGAACTTAACTAGGCAGCAAAATCGGAATCTTCTTCCATCACCTTCTCTTTTGCCAAGGCCTCTTTCATAGCCGGATACAACTCGCCCAAATCAGAAAGCAGGTCTTCCATGGGCGGATCTTCGTAGATGCCTCGATCCTTCACATATTCCATATGTTTACGCTCTTCAGCGTCATATTCGTGGAACAAAGCATCTGAAGTGCCATCGAATTCAATGGCTTTCACACCAAATCTGTCACACAGATCCTTGTTGAAGGTTGGCGTTACCTTGTAAATTTCTCCATCCAATTTCAAAGTAACATAGCCATGATAAGAGAAGAGATCTGTCCCCATTGCTGCCGCAAGTTTGGGCGAATTCAGATGATTTTTCACATCTGCAAATCCAACAGCTGCCGAAATCCCAACCTGTCGAAGGCAAGCCGTCAGAAGAATGGCTTTTGGAACACAAAAAGCGCTTTCCATTTTGGCGACAGCACTTGCTTTATAAGTGGGCGCATCAAAATTGATCTGATATGGATTATAACGGATCAGATCTCGCACCCCATTAAATAAAAGGATCGCCTTTTCCCGATCTGTTTTGGGATCATGCCCGTCAAATGACATGGCAATAAAGGCCGCGATGGCGGGATGGTCTGCATCCACATACTCTCCGGCTTTTGTCCAGCTATCTGGTAACTCTTCCGCCGGCAACCCAACTAAATCCAACATAGAAGCCTCTTTTCTTATTCTTATCCTGGACCATAAGCGTATTCACCGCCCCGATCCAGCGCTTTCAAATAAGCAAGGCGTGTCTGGAACCGTTTTACGTAGGCATCAAGATTTGGAAAATGCTCCAATACACCACCACTTCTTGCAGCTTCCAATGGGAAAGAAAGCATAATATCCGCTGCACTCAGCTTATCGCCGATGAAGAAATCATTCTCACCCAAGCACTTACTCATGTAGGTAAAATGATTGGCCGTCTCACTTTCAATTCTTGGAAGTAGGGGCGCGGCATCGTCCCCCAGCCTTGATGTGTACAACCTTAACAACAACGGCAGCATGGCCGATCCTTCGGCATAATGCATCCATTCAAGATATCGGACATGTTCTGGCGTCCCTTTCTCAAAACTGTATTTTCCCTCCCCATAGGTTTCCGCCAGATACTCAACAATGGCACCCGTTTCATGAACGGTGACATCTCCATCTTCAATCACAGGGGATTTGCCAAGCGGATGAACTTTGAAAAGTTCAGGAGGCGCAAGCCTTGTTTCCGGATCTCGCTGATAATGCTTAATTTCATACTCAACCCCTAATTCTTCCAAGAACCAAAGAATGCGTTGAGAACGCGAGTTATTCAAATGATGGACGATAATCAACGTCGCCTCCTGTTATGATTTATGCTGAAATTGCTTTTTGAAATGCAGGTCTCGCTTTAATGCGCGCGACATAGTTTTTAAGGTTTTCCATGTTGTCCCCAACCAGTTGCAAGCGATCGCTGACAAACACGGCATGCCCAAGCATGATATCTGCGGCACTGAAATCTCCGATCAGATACTCTTTATCCGCAAGTTGCTCATTTACAGGCTCAAGAACCTTTTTAGCCAAGCGCTGCGCCATTCCCAAAACATCTTCGCTTCTACGCTCCGGTGGCAAGAGAAGGGTTTGGGTTACGATGGTATTAATCGGCGGCATCAAAGTGCCTTCAGTGTAATGGAACCACTGCAGATAAGATGGGAATAAATCAGAATCTGCTGCCGGTGCCATTTTACCCGCAGCGTGCCGGGCCAGCACATATTGGGTAATCGCCCCAGATTCAAACAACGTCACATCCCCATCTTCCAGAACAGGCACGCGGCCAAGTGGATGACGCGCTTTATGCTCGTCAGATTTCAGTGATTTTGGATGAAATTCCAATGCGACCAAATCGTAATCTAACCCAAGTTCTTCCAACAGCCAGATAATCCGTGCAGATCGGGTATTTTTAGCATGATACAGGGTAAGCATATGCCTTTATCCTTCTTGTTATTCTCCCTGTATCGAAGGATTTCAAACCAATGGTATACTGTCAATGGAATTTGCTGTGATCTAAATCTCAATTTCCACGATATCAGCCCCTATGGCAGGCTTTGAACAGCAAAGCAGGATTTCATCTTCTGCTCGTAAAGCTGTCAGGCTATCCTCATGAATTGTATCACCAGATATCAATCGTACAGCGCAACTACCACAGTTTCCAGAACGGCAACTATATTCAGGCTTCAACCCGTGGGCTTCGGCAAACTCAAGAAGAGTGCCATCCTCTTTACGCCAAAGAAACTCCAAATCGGATTTGGTGAATTTCACAGTTGCACTCTCTGCCACTCTAGCTGAGGGTGCGGGAACAAAGTCAGTATCCCTTTTCAGCGAAGATGGGCCAAAGGCTTCTGCATAAATATTCCTGTCAGCAACACCTAATTGCCGCAAAAGGTCGTAAGTGTTTTGCATAAAGCCAGCGGGGCCACAAATATAAAACTCAACAGGGCCGCTTGGCATCACCTCTTGCAGCAAATCGGCTGTCATGTAACCACTGACATGATAATCCACCCCCACATCAGCATCCTTTTCTGGCTGCGTCAGCAAAGATACATACTGGAACGCCTGACCGGATTGCGCCGCCAGTTGACTTGCCTCACCTGCAAAGGCACGTTCTGCCTTATTTCTAGCCGTATGAATAAGTGTGAGTGGCGCTAAATGACGGTATCGCACCCCTTCTTGCAACGCATGGCGCATCATTGAGATCATCGGCGTTATACCAACCCCAGCGGCCAATAAAACGGCTGGTCTAAAATCCCGGGCTTTGCGATTGAATTTGCCGCGTGGCGCACGAACTTTAACGATGTCACCGACACCCATTCGATCATGCAAATAAGCCGATACCTTACCGTCTCTCTTTACAGAAATTCTATACCCGCTATCCAGCGGGGAAGAGGACACAGTATAGGTTCTCACCAAAGGTTTCTCTTCGCCTTCAATATCAATCTGTAGACTAAGGAACTGGCCAGGGTCGAACGGGGCTATCCCGTTTTCATCTGCTGGCATCAGACAAAAAGATCGTATCACAGAGCTTTCGGCTCTTATCTCGGTAATTTTGAAGGGGCGCCATTCATCCTTTAACGTTTCAGCCTGTTTTCTGGCGTCACTTTCCTGCCATGTCCCCGTAATCAGGGAATTATAGGACATTTCATCAAAATCAAAGCGAAGTGGAAGCGCCCCTTGCAGCCAGACACCTTTTTCCAAGGTGAAGACCCAGGCACGCTCTGCCCCTTCAAAATGTTCTATTTCAGGGCCGTCCCAAATAATTTCCACACGCCCAGTTAACTGAAGCATGTGACCACATTCAAAATCAACAAACAACAAACCGGCTTTAGGGTTTAGTCGAAAGTTGCCCAGCGTATTAAAATGAAAATTCCCAGTGTAGTCAGGGATTGTAAGGCGATTTCCATCCACCTTCACAAAACCAGGGCGTCCACCACGATGAGACATATCAACACCGTTGACACCGCTCTCTTCCTGATTTTCCACAAAACTGGATACGAAAAATGTATCAGCTTTCTCAATGAAGGCTGCCGTTTTGCCATCGATGGCTTCGAAACTCACCACCGCATCAGCTGAAGCGGCTTCAGGTTCCCCGACAAAACGAGCATTTCTTGTCTGGATGTATTGAGGGCAATTTCCAAATGATTGGTCGACTTTCAAGGAAATGCCACCCTCAAGAACTTCCTCTATTGTTGTATTTAACCGGTTACGACGCCTTGAATGTTTTTCAAGGCCCAGCAAACCAATTGGGGCGCCCACCCGCAGGCCGTTTTGCAACGGGTCTCCTCCCACGGGGTGGGCGCGAATGTTCAAATGTTCAGGATCCGGACTATTCGCAAACCCAGGATAACCAACTAAAGCGGTCGCCCAAGGCCATCCTTCCGCGTCTACATGGCCGGCGTAAAGTATAGGAAGCAGTGCAAAGAATTCTCGATGCTGGTCTGGCATAAAAGGCCTAATAACGCGGCGGGCGAATTGATCCATATCGCTTGCAACACCTGCCATTTCCTGAAGCTCACGCTCTCCTTTGTGGAAAGGTGACGTTTCAAAAGGCCAACCGTTATTATTTGTACTCATCGAAATCTCCATACACAAAAGGGCGACAGAAAAACCGCCGCCCTTTCCCCCTCACCTGATTAAGCAGCAAGGCCGACTTTAGTAGCCTTCATTGGGGTAAATCCGTCCAGGGCTTCAATACGAGACAACCATCCCTGGATATTAGGATATTCATCCAGGCCGACATTTCCTTCAGGGGCATGGGCGATATAAGTGTATAGGGAAATATCTGCGACAGAAGGGCGTTCGCCAACAGTCCATGTTTTTCCATCCAAATGCTTTTCAAGTCGTCCAAGGCCCAAAGCGGCAACCGCTTTTGCACGCTCTGCATCCAGACCTGCACCAAACACTGTAATTAAGCGTGCGGCAGCTGGACCGTTTGCGATCTCGCCGGCAGCGAGTGAAAACATACGCTGTACTTCTGCTTCTTCCAATGCACCAGAAGGCATCCAATCAGGAGCATATTTACGCGCAAGATAAACAAGAATGGCGTTTGAATCAGATAAAACAACATCTCCATCTTCCATTACCGGCACTTGTCCAAATGGGTTCATTGACAGAAAGGCTTCTTGTTTATGTTCGCCGCTGGCGAGATCAACAAGCACGCTTTCAAACTGAATACCTGCAACACTTGCAAATAATTCCACCCGGTGGGAATGACCAGATAGCGGAAAACCATACAATTTTACTGGCTGTGACATAGTTATCTCCTGTCAAAATCAAATTATTTCTGGTTCAGCGGCGGGACAATTGTATCACCACCTTGCACAGGCGAGGGAACGTGTACTCTAGCGGAGATACGTCCCGCACGCTGAACCAGCACAAAAAGGGAAAAAGGTGACAACCTACTCATTCGGGCCTTTACAAGACCCTGGGTTTTGGGCGCAGTTAAGTGTAAGTATGTCATCTTCCTCCCTCCCGTTCCTAATTAATCAGACGGCAATTCGCCGGTCCTTTTCATCAATTTCATAATCGTTCAGACTGGCGTCTCTACGGCGCATTAAACCATCCTCATCGAACTCCCACTGCTCATTTCCGTGGGTGCGATACCATTTGCCATTTGCGTCATGCCATTCATATTCAAAGCGAACTGAAATTCGGTTGTCGGTATAGGCCCACAGTTCTTTTTTCAGTTTGTAATCCAGCTCCCGCTTCCATTTATCCGCAAGGAATGACCGGATCGCTTCGCGACCTTCAAAAAACTGATCCCTGTTACGCCAGGCAGAATTCTCGCTATAGGCAAGAGATACGCGCTCAGGATCACAGCTATTCCAATTGTCTTCAGCCAGCTGAACCTTTTTCAAAGCGGTCTCTTTTGTAAAAGGTGGTACAAGTTTTTCAGTCATCTAAGGTCTCCATTTTGAAGGGAAGATTTCCTCGCCTTCGCCTCTAACATTTACTGATCGGTACTGTTTAGTCAAGGTTATTTTTAAAAATTTTATCTGAAACCAATTTCCAATCTTGAAATTTCGCAGTTTTTCAGTACATTAAAGGAGTGATTTTTTAGAATTTATTTGTACCAGTTGGTAAAAGGTGACTTGAATGAGCGCTTCGAAACGGGATGAACTAGTCCAGAAAGCCCTGAAAATCTTCTATAGGGACGGCTTTCATGTGACAGGAATGGACAAGTTGGTAAAGGAGACAGGCATCTCCAAAACCTCCATGTACAACCACTTCCGCACAAAAGAAGACCTCATCCTCGCTTCCTTGCGCTTGCGTGACGAACTGTTTAGGAATCGCACCTATCGGCGTATGGATGAACTCACCGACGACCCAAGAGAAAAGCTGCTTGCTATGTTTACGGCATTGGATGAATGGTTCCGCAGTGAGGAGTTCACTGGCTGCATGTTCATTAAGGCCTCAGGTGAATACCCAATACCGGGCACGCCAATCCACAGCTTCTCTGCCGAACATAAGAAACTGATCCTCTCTCACATTACAGATATTGCCCGTCAAGCAGGTGCCCGACACCCAGAGGATTTGGCAAGACAACTGATGATTTTAAAGGAGGGCGCCATTGTTACGGCGCATATGCAAGGCCCAGACAATGTCGCTGACGATGCGCGCGAGATTGCGAAAGTCATTATCGCCAAAGATATTGACTAATACCGACCAGTAAAGGCGCTTAAGACAATCCTTAAGCGCCTATATTTTTATTGGGCAGTCCAGCCACCGTCGAGTGTCAAGTTCACACCTGTCATGTTGGACGCCGCATCACTGCACAAGAATGCCGCAGTTTCAGCGAGTTGCTCTGGAGTTGCAAAACGCAAAGAAGGTTCTTTTGAGGCAAGCAGCTGCTTAGCAGCAGCTTCAGTATCCAGCCCTTCTTTTTCAGCTAACGCTTCAATTTGCGCTTCAACCAAAGGCGTGCGAACCCAGCCAGGACAAATGGCGTTACAGGTAATATGCTGCTCCGCATTTTCCAGCGCAACGACTTTGGTCAGACCAATAATACCGTGCTTCGCCGCTACATAAGCTGATTTTTCAACGGATGCCACTTGTCCATGCACAGATGCGATATTGATAATTCGGCCGTAATTGCGTTTCTGCATACCCGGAAGTGCCGCTTTAATTGCATGGAAAGCACTGGAGAGGTTAATCGCGATCACATCATTCCAGCGATCCGCTGGAAAATTTTCCACGCGAGAGACATGCTGAATACCTGCATTATTTACAAGGATATCGACAGATCCAAACTTTGCTTCAACCTCTTCAATCATAGAAGAAATGGCATCCGCATCGCGCATATCTGCCCCATTGTAATGGGCGGTCTTACCGCCAAACGAAGCCTGATCAATTGCAGTATTGATAGTTTGTTCGTCCCCAAGGCCGTTTATGACAACTTGCGCGCCCAACTTGGCAAAATGAACAGCCATCCCAAGCCCGATACCACTCGTTGAACCAGTTACGACTGCTACTTTTCCTTCAAGATTCATTTTCAATCCTCAGCTTATGTTGCGGTGCACATTGGCAAGAGAGATTAGGCAACTATCCCGTAATGGCAAGGGATTTTATTCAACAACCAACTGAACCCGGTCACTTGAAAAGCTGGTAAAGCCAAATTCTATGGGCATACCGTTTGAATCCACGTCCAGACTTTCTGTCATTAGGATAGGGCGATTTTTCTGCTGCTTCAAAAGTCCTGCGATCTTACCAGAGGGCAACTGTGCGCTCACCTTCGTGAACTTTCGCGAATAGTCATAAATTCCGTACTCGCGGAATGCTTCTGTAAGTGACTTTGTCCGCTTGAAAACATCCACTAAGTTGGAAAATCTTTTCGCTGGCAGAAAACTCTGACTAACCGCTAACGGCACGTGATCCGCCTCGCTGACGGAAAGGATTTCGATCACCTTATCACCCGCGGCGATTTTTAGGTTTCTGGCAACATTCGGCGATGCTTTTATCGTATCACTTTTAATGAGGCGCTTGTCTGGAAGGCGATGCCGACTGGATACAATTTGAGAAAATCTTGTTTTGCTTCCCACAGGATAGTCCAAGACACTTTCTTGCACAAAAGCCCCGCGCCCCTGCTCCACCCGGATTACATTGGCGTCAACCAAAGCGGCTATCGCTTGCCTCACTGTGTGCCGGTTCACCCCGAAAAGCTCTGCCAAAGCCATTTCGGTGGGGATCTTTTCCCCCGGTTTATAAACCTCCAGCGCAATATCCCTTAACAGATGCCGTTCAATCTGTTTCCAGATCGCCAGACCTTTTTCCCATTCCATATCTGCCTCGTCACAAAAGTTTCATACAGCTTTCGTCTTTCTGTCCCTTTAAGCGCTGTATACCGTAAAAAGATATAGACATCTAGACAAATTTTAAATTTGTAGAGTTAAATTTAGAAAGGCCGATTTGAATGTCGTCAGCAGACCTAACCCCAGCCCAGCAAGCGCGGCAGAATTGGATGGGAATCCTCGCCCGGAGCTCCGTTGAAGAGTTGGAAAACGAACTTTACCGCAACGACGAAACTCCAAATTACAGCTTCCTGCGGGAGCCAGAAATTGGCCTTGTAATGGTACGCGGCCGCGCTGGTGGTACAGGCAGCCGGTTTAACCTAGGTGAGATGACAGTAAGCAGATGTTCCGTTTCTTTGGAAGGCGGCACTATTGGCCACGGCTATGTCAAAGGTCGCAATCGTCGCCATGCAGAACTTATTGCTGTGTTCGACGCACTATTCATTGAAGAAGGCGCCCCTCGCCCATTTGTTGCTGAATTGGCAGAAAAACAATCAAACGTGAAGAAACAGAAATCTGTAAAAGCCGCAGCGACCAAAGTTGATTTCTACACAATGGTACGTGGAGAAGACTGATGAATGTAATGACCGATGCAGGCCCCTTAAGCGGCTTCACCAATCAAGCAACCGACAGCAACCGCGTTTTCAGAGCTGCTCTGGATGCCATGTCTCGCCCTGGCAAAATTGTAACCGTGCCTGAGTTTGCCACACCGGATGGCCTAAATAATGCCTCAACTGCAGTGCTACTGGCTCTGGCTGATGTGGATACGCCAATCTGGATCGATCCTGCAATTTGCAATGATGTTATTCTATCCCACCTCCGATTTCATACCGGCGCCGAGATAACAAGTGACGTGAGCAAAGCAGCTTTTGTGATCGCATCTGCCGATAGCGACGCAGATTATCTTACTGAGTTGTCGCTTGGCACACCTGAAATGCCACACATGTCTGCCACTCTCATTCTTCTGGTCGATGGCTTTTCTGATACTCCATCCATGGTCCTTTCTGGACCAGGAATTAAGGACAAGGAGACCTTAGGCGTTACTCCGTTACCCAAAGGTTTTCTTGAATGGGCGCAAGCGAACCAACGCCTCTTTCCCTGTGGTGTTGATACTTTTTTTGCTTCGGCAAGTTCGCTTGCTGCCCTCCCCCGCTCCAGCAATATTGAGGTGAAATAATGTATGTAGCTGTTAAAGGTGGCGAACGCGCCATTGAGAACGCCCACAAGTTGCTGGCAGAGTATCGCCGCGGCGATAAGGATGTGCCAGAGCTGGACGTCAAACAAATCGCAGAGCAACTGACACTCGCAACCAGCCGCGTCATGGCTGAAGGTAGCCTCTATGACAAGGAACTGGCCTCCCTTGCGATTAAACAGTCGCGCGGTGACTTGATCGAAGCCATCTTTTTGATGCGCGCCTATCGCACGACACTCCCTCGTTTCGGTTACTCAACACCTATTGAGACAAGTCGGATGGATATTATCCGTCGTATATCTGCGACCTATAAAGATCTTCCTGGTGGCCAAATCCTGGGTCCAACCTTCGATTACACACACCGCCTTCTCGACTTCACGCTTGCCGCAAATGGTGAAGCACCTTTGGAGACTGATGAAGCACCAGAGCAACTGGATGAGAATATGCCACGTGTTCTGGATGATTTGCTCCATCACGAAGGTTTAATCCAGAAGGAAGTTGTTTCAGAGAATGAAGCAGATGAAAAAGTCGGTGACCTTACTCGTGAGCCACTTGAATATCCTGCCAATCGCGATGTACGTCTTCAAAATCTGTCTCGCGGTGATGAAGGATTTATCTTGTCCTTGGGGTACTCAACTCAGCGCGGTTACGCCCGGAACCATGCCTTTGTTGGCGAAATTCGTTTTGGTGAAGTTGCCGTAGAAATCACCCCTGAAGAGCTTGGCTTCCCAATTGACCTCGGCGATATCGAAATCACTGAATGTGAAAATGTGAACCAGTTCAAAGGCTCCAAAACGGCGCTTCCGCAATTCACCCGCGGTTACGGCCTCACCTTCGGTCAGAATGAACGAAAAGTCATAGCTATGGCGCTCGTCGACAGGGCCCTTCGCGACAAAGAGATGGGCGAGGAAGTGACCTCTCCTGCGCAGGATGAAGAATTTGTCCTCTCTCACAGTGACAATATCGAAGCCACAGGCTTCGTCGAACATATCAAACTTCCCCACTATGTGGACTTCCAGTCTGAATTGGAACTGGTGCGCAAAATGCGACGTGAAGTGATGGAAAAACAAGCGCCTATCGCGGCGGAGTAATTAAAATGCCAGAGTTAAATCAACAAACTGAAAACTACAACTTCGCTTATCTGGATGAACAGACAAAGCGAATGATCCGCCGCGCCTTGTTAAAGGCCGTTGCCATTCCCGGATATCAAGTACCTTTTGCGGGCCGTGAAATGCCGATGCCATATGGTTGGGGTACTGGTGGCGTTCAGGTAACCGCCGCAGTGATCGGACCGGAAGACACACTTAAAGTGATTGATCAGGGTTCAGACGATACAACCAACGCAGTGAGTATCCGTAAATTCTTTGCAAAAACGGCTGGTGTTCCGACAACGGATAAAACCGATGCGGCAACCATGATCCAGACCCGCCATAGAATTCCTGAAAAGGAACTCAGGGAAGATCAGATCCTCGTCTATCAAGTGCCAATTCCTGAGCCACTTCGCTTTTTGGAGCCACGGGAGACGGAAACCAAAAAAATGCATGCCCTTAAAGAGTATGGGTTGATGCATGTGAAACTATATGAAGATATTGCCCGGCATGGACATATCGCCACTACTTACGCTTATCCGGTTCTGGTGAACGGACGTTATGTGATGGATCCATCCCCTATTCCAAAATTCGATAATCCAAAAATGAACAACATGCCTGCGCTTCAACTCTTCGGCGCCGGACGTGAAAAACGCATCTACGCCCTTCCTCCTTATACGGAAGTGAAGAGCCTGGACTTTGAGGATCATCCATTTGTCATACAAGAGTGGGAAGATATCTGCGGAATGTGTGGTGCGGATAATACCTTCCTTGATGAAGTGATCCTGGATGACCAAGGCAACCGAATGTTCGTCTGTTCAGACAGCGACCATTGCAACGAAAGACAAGCGGCAGGATTTAGCGGCCCACAAAACGGAAATGCCCCCTTCACACCGGAGGCAGCAGAATGAGTATGGAACAAGAAACGATATTACGGGTTCAAAACCTGACAAAAATGTATGGTGACCGGGTTGGTTGCGAGAATGTAAACTTCGACCTGTGGCCAGGTGAAGTTCTTGGTATTGTGGGCGAATCCGGTTCTGGCAAATCTACATTGCTCAACTGCATCTCCGCTCAATTAAAACCAACAACGGGTGATGTCCTCTACAATACGCGCGTTGAAGGTCACAAAGATGTCTACGAAATGTTCGAGCCAGAACGCCGTCTTTTAATGCGCACTGAGTGGGCTTTTGTACACCAAAATCCGCGTGATGGTCTTCGTATGAATGTCAGTGCGGGTGCCAATATTGGCGAACGTCTTATGGCCATCGGCAACCGCCACTATGGTGAT
Source organism: Sneathiella sp. P13V-1 (assembly GCF_015143595.1). Classification (NCBI taxonomy): domain Bacteria; kingdom Pseudomonadati; phylum Pseudomonadota; class Alphaproteobacteria; order Sneathiellales; family Sneathiellaceae; genus Sneathiella; species Sneathiella sp. P13V-1. The sequence continues at coordinate 46,502 of NZ_WYEU01000006.1, forward strand.
ATCCGGGAAACAGCAGATAGTTGGCTTTCAAAAGTGGAAATCACAAGTGATCGCCTCGACGACCTTCCAGCCACCTTCTCTGGCGGCATGCAGCAGCGACTGCAGATTGCTCGAAATCTGGTGACAGCACCAAGGCTTGTTTTTATGGACGAACCTACCGGTGGCCTCGATGTTTCCGTTCAGGCAAAACTGCTCGACCTTCTACGCAGCCTCGTTCGTAATTTGGGTCTCTCCGTCATCATCGTGACCCACGATCTGGCAGTTGCCCGCCTTCTATCCCATCGCTTGATGGTTATGCAGAAAGGTCAGGTTGTTGAAAGCGGCCTGACCGATCAGGTGCTTGATGACCCTCAACACCCCTACACTCAACTTCTTGTCTCTTCCATTTTGCAAACTTGATAGGCCTGCCATGACTGAAATGTTAAAAATTGAAAATGTCGGGAAAAGCTTCACGTTGCACACCCAAGGAAGCGCAACAATTCCCGTATTCAAGAACATCAACTTCCTGCTTTCAGCTGGTGAATGTGTTGCCCTTACTGGCCAATCCGGCGCTGGTAAAAGTACCTTCATGCGGATGGTATATGCAAACTACCTCTGCCAGGAAGGAACCATTCAGGTGTTTCACAATGGTAAGTGGCTGGAAGTCACTGATGCCACATCTCATGACATTCTGGAAATGCGCAAACATACCATGGGTTATGTTAGCCAGTTCTTGCGGGTTATCCCACGCGTGTCCACACTTGATATCGTAAGTGAGCCACTAGTGATGATCGGGGCCAGTGAAGAAGCTGCGAAAGATAAAGCGGCTACACTTCTTGCGCGCCTTAACATTCCTGAAAATCTCTGGTCGTTATCGCCGCTGACTTTCTCAGGTGGGGAGCAGCAGCGCGTTAATATCGCCCGCGGGTTTATTGCGGATTACCCGATTATGCTGTTGGACGAACCAACTGCCTCCCTTGACGCGGTGAACCGCCAAACAGTTCTCAACCTCATCGAAGAAGCCAAGGATCGCGGCTCCGCCATTCTCGGGATTTTCCACGATCAGGCTGCCCGTGACGCGGTCTGCACTGGAAGCTTCGACGTCACTCAATATCATGTTGGAAACTAAGATGGCTGAACAGATTTTTACCAACGCCAAAATTGTCCTGGCCGATGAAGTTATTCATGGCTCCATCGCCGTGAATAAGGGGCATATTACCGACATATCTGAAACGCCTTCCCACTTACCTCAGGCATTGGATATGGGAAACGATTATATCATGCCAGGACTGGTGGAACTGCACACCGACAACCTTGAAAAGCACATGACACCACGGCCGAAGACAGAATGGCCACCGATTGCGGCGGCGGTTGCCCATGACAATCAGGTCGCAAGTGCAGGTATCACCACTGTTTTTGACGCGATTGCGGTCGGTGACGTCAACGATGGCAGTGCCCGAATTAAACGCTTGAATGACAGCATTAACAGCCTCACTGACGCCAAAGAGAAAAACCTGCTTCGTGCAGACCATCTGGTCCATCTGCGCTGTGAAGTAAGCTTTAGCGGAATGCGCGAAGCTCTGGACCGCTTGTCGAGCCATAAACTGGTGAAGATGCTTTCCATTATGGACCACACACCCGGTCAGCGACAGTTTGTCAGCCTTGACGCCTATTACACTTACTATCAAGGCAAATACGGTCTCAATGATGAACAGATGAAAGTTTTCATCCAGGACCGCAAAGATGACCAGGAACGCTACAGCGTTCCCCATCGCCGTCATGTTGTTGAAACAGCCCGTTCATTGGATCTGGCCCTTGCAAGTCACGATGACGCGACAGAAGAACATGTCCGCGAAGCTGTTGAAGATGGCATTACTGTGGCTGAATTCCCAACGACAATGGAAGCAGCCGCGGCCTCACATAAAGCAGGACTTGGCGTGATGATGGGCGGCCCAAACCTTGTTCGGGGCGGATCTCATTCAGGCAATATCGCGGCTGGCGATCTGGCGAAAGAAGGATATCTGGATATTATTTCCAGTGACTACGTCCCTCACAGTTTGTTGCACGGTGCCATGCTTCTTTTTGATGATATGGAAGGCTATGACTTACCGCGGGCCATCCGTCTTGTAAGCAAGAACCCTGCGGAAAGTGTTGGTCTTACCGATCGCGGAGAAATCAGTATCGGTAAGCGCGCCGACCTTATTCACGTTCATCACTCCCCTCATCATCCGGTTATTCGGGGTGTATGGCGTGAAGGCATGCGAGTATCCTGATGGGCCACGGTAAACTTGTATTAGTCGTGGGCCCAAGTGGTGTTGGCAAGGATAGCCTCCTTGCCACTGCCAAAGAACATCTTCAGGACGACGACCGGGTTATTTTCACCCGCCGCTATATCACACGAGAGCAGGACGCTGGCGGGGAAGATCATCTCGAAATCTCCGCTGAGGAATTTGAACGTAAACAAGAGGCCGGTGACTTTGCCCTTTACTGGGATGCGCACGGCCTCAAATATGGTGTACCCGCCTCCACATTGCGCGATGTCAAATCGGGTCATACGGTCGTTGTAAATGTGTCTCGCAGCGTCATTGACGTTGCACGGCGTACATACCCATCTGTCATCGTTGCCAGTATTACAACGGCGCCAGAGATCTTAAGGGAAAGACTTCACGGTCGTGGCCGTGAAAGTTTAGATGACATTGAAGCCCGAATTGCACGCGCGACCGCGTTTCAGATCAATGGTGACGATGTTGTCGAAATTGACAATAGTGGCGCACTTGAAACCGCCGCTCAGAATTTTGTTAAAGTTATCGAGGCGAGAGAATTACTCTCCGCCTGATAACGAATATCTTTTCAGCAGTTGGAACGGTTTGTTAGCGCCAGGATCCGCGAAAAGACAAAGCTCACGGATCTGGAAATCTTCATCACAGACATCTGACATAAGCTCTTCCAGTATCGGTTGAACGACCTCCATTTCCTCACGAGTTAGGCTATCGGTCAATGTCAGATGGAAACGGAACTCATCCATTACATATGGATATCCATAGCGCTGCAGATACGCTTCTTGTTTATCTGTCAGCCCTCTTGCACGGCGCTTCGCAAGCTGCTCTTCACTCTGAGGCCCTCTGAACCTATCCAGTTCCCGAACCACAGTACCGGCAACTCGCTCTATGCCGCTCAGATCACCAGTGGGTACAAAACACAAAAAACTTCCGATACGGTGTAGTTTTAAGGGGCCTGAAATCGCAGGGTTCAATTGTCCTGACAAAGCCTGTAAAGCCAGATCCAAATCGTGAACGCTGCACTCACTGCTCAAGGTGAAAGGTGGTTGTAGTGTTCCGTGAAAGCCATATCGCTGAGGAGATCGGGTGAAGCCGTCTATTTGCACGTCTGTGAAATCCACAGCTTTTGGCGGCGCCATTGCGGCACCCGTTTCAGGATCGCGCCCAAGCCAGCCGCACCCATAACGCATAAGCGCCGAACCTGAGGTCGGCGCATAATAAATTGCGTATCTTTCAAACCCTTCCATCATCACTCCGGGTCGTATTTAAGACAAAAATCACGGGCGTCCAGTTCCCTAAAATCACGAAGGCGAGCTTCCAGTTCTAGATGAGACCAATCCCACCAGGCAATTCGCAAAAGGGCTTCTTGCGTGATTTTGTCAAACCGCTGCCGAATTGGCGTTGCAGGTATGCCGACTGCGATACTGTACGGTGGGATATCTTTCGTGACAACTGCACCGGACCCCACAACCGATCCAGTTCCAATCGTCACGCCGCCCTGGATCACCACACCATGGCCAATCCATACATCATGACCGATCTTTACACGGTTCTCACGGCGCCAATCGAAAAAGTCTTCATCATCTTCACCGAGTTTATAGGCTTCGCTGCGGTATTGAAAATGATGCATAGACGCGCGATCCATGGGATGTTGGCCCGGATTGATACGTACATGCGCTGCAATATTGGCGAATTTGCCAACTTCCGAATAAATAATATCCCCATCATTTACGATGTAGGAATAATCACCAAATTCGGTTTCCACCATTTTTGTCCGGGCCCCGACTTCCGTCCAGCGCCCCAATTTGCTTTTATCGACAAAAGCAGAACTATCTATGGTGGGCTCTTCCGACAGGCTTTTCACTGCCGGAAGGTTTAACGTCATTGTGTTCATGTCACCATCTTCCGAAGACGCTGTGACAGCAGGTCAAGCAGGCTGACACTGGCGATAATGATGATCATAACGGCAGCTGTTTCCGCGTAATAGAAGCCGCGGATATATTCCCAAAGCACCATGCCGATACCACCCGCACCAACGATACCAAGAACAGTCGCAGAACGTACATTTGATTCAAAGCGGTAGAGAGAATAGGAAATCCAAAGAGGCAAAACCTGTGGGATCACACCAAAGATCACTTCCTGAACGCCGGTTGCGCCGGTTGCACGGATGCCTTCAACTGGCTGAGGGTCAATTGCTTCAACGGCTTCGGAGAACAGTTTTGCCAGAACACCTGTGGTGTGGATCCAGAGGGCAAGCACACCGGCAAATGGGCCAAGACCCACAGCAACCACAAACAACATGGCGAAGACCATTTCATTGATAGCACGTGCGGCATCCATTAGACGACGAACTGGCTGATAAACCCATGACGGGACAATGTTTTCTGAACAAAGAATGCCAAGTGGAATGGAGCATACAATGGATAGAGCTGTTCCCCAGATTGCGATCTGGATCGTGATCCACATTTCGCTCAGGTAAAGTTTCCATTCCAGAAAATTTGGTGGAAAGAAGCCGGCTGCGAAATCCACCATATTTTGTGAATTTTCAAACAGGGCCATCGGACGCATATCCGCGCCTTCCCAAGAACTTACAAGAAGGGCTAAAACAACACCCCAGATCAGCATATTAACGAATGATCGCTTTGTATCGCGAGGGGGGAGGCCGATTTGTCCAGAAGTGGTCGATGCGGTAGCCATTTTATTACACCCTAAAATTTCTAAAGAAATGGCGCCCACCAACAGTGGACGCCATCAAGTTCAACTCAACTTTTATTATTTGTTCGCTGCGAGGATGGCGAGATCAGCCAGTTTCGCGTTGATTTTTGACAACATTTCTTTCTTGTCTGCATCACCAATCTGAGCGTTTTTCTGGATTTTCAACTTGTCTTTAAACAGAGCCAGCTGACGGATTGGATATAGCTGAGTGTTGTTGCTTTCCATAAACAGGCCCATGCCGTCGGAGATACCTGCGAGAACTTTACGGGCACCAGCTACGTCACCAAGACGACCGTAACCAAGGAAGAAAGCTTTGATTTTAGATTTCAACTCTTTGGACATGTCTTTGCGGTAAACCATTGGATCAGATGGGATCAATGGAGATGTCCAGATCACTTTAATTTTTTCAGCAGAAGCTGGTTGCTTCAGCTTGGTGCGTGAAATCTGCTCTGAGTTGTTAGCTGCGATATCAACCTGTTTGTTAGCTGTCGCCATCAGGTTTGTTTCGTGGTTTGCGTTACGAACAGTTTTGAAGCATTTCTTTGGATCAACGTTGTTCTGAGCGAACACGTAGTAGCTTGGTACCAAGAAACCGGATGTGGAGTTTGGATCACCGATACCGAAGTTCAAAGACTTATCACATTTGAAGATATCTTCGAGCTTATTGATTTTGTCGTTATCAGCATGGGTAATGATGTGAGAGTAATAACCCTGGTTACCATCGGCTTTAGATGTCTGAACGAAAACTTCACCACCGGAACGGTCAACAGCTTCCATACCTGATTTGTTACCGAACCAAGCTACATGAACTTTACCGAAACGCATGGCTTCAATAACACCGGCATAATCTGGTGCGAAGAAAGCGTTTACTTTCATGCCAAGTGTTTCTTCCATATCTTCAAGGAATGGAAGCCACTGAACTTTCAGGTTAGACGTAGATTCTGTGGAAATGATACCAAAAGCGATTTCCTTTGGATCTTCTTTCAGTGGTTTAAAAGCCATTTCAGCTTTTGCAACACCAGTTACCATCATTGTTGCGGCAACTGCTGCAGATACAAGCATATTGCGGATCATAATCTTATCTCCAATTGAGTGCTTAGATTGAGGTATTATCCAACTGCCATGACGAGTTCTTCGTCCATGGTAGGTTTTAGGGTTTCGAGGCTTGGAGCGTTGTCACCAAATAGTTCGGCACTTTCTTCTCCGTATAGCTCTTGCAGAAATGCTGGGGTCAACTGTGTAGAAGGCCCATCAAATACAACACGACCATCGCGCATAGCTATTGTGCGGGGGCAGAATTCTGTGGCGTAATCCACCTGATGCAGGCTCAAGACAACAGAAATGCCATCTTCTTGATTGATGCGCTGAAGTGACTTCATCACTTTGCGTGAAGACGCCGGGTCCAGAGAGGCAATAGGCTCATCCGCCAACACAAGCTTCGCGCCTTGCGTCAATGCACGGGCAATCGCGGCACGCTGCTGCTGACCACCTGACAGGTTTGACGCGCGCTTACCTGCATGTTCGGCAATCCCCATACGATCGAGGGCCGCCATAGCTTTCAGCTTTTCGTCTTTGTAGAAAAGACCAAGTGTTCCGCGCCAGGTTGGTACTTTACCAAGAAGCCCCATAAGGACGTTTGTCAGAACGGACAGGCGGGTAACCAGATTGAACTGCTGGAACACCACACCAACTTGCGATCGAATACGGCGGGCGGAACCGGCGATGCGGCCGTTTTCCTGCATAGTTGAGTCGAGAACTGTCACCTTTCCGCCGTCGCGATCCCCTTTGATGAGGCCAGCGACATGACGCAGAAGTGTTGACTTCCCTGAACCGGACGCGCCGATCAGGGCCACCATTTCCCCTTCTTGGATATTGAAGGAAACACCATTAAGGGCTTTCTTACCCTCAGCGAATGTTTTGCTTAAGTTCTCTACTTTTACAGCCGACATACGTTCACCCTTGCCCGTTTTTTTCATGGCAGGATGTTAAAAAGGCTGTCGGTCAGTCCTGTGATACAAAAATGACAGAACGATTAATTTTGACTTAGATCACCCCAACAATCGACGAACTTGTCTAGACAATACTGTGAGTTTCGACGGGTTCGCATGGTAACCCGTCGAGAGATTCTAGATCGCCTGACGTTCCGCGAGCGATTGCTCTTTCACTGGTAGATGAATAACTGCTGAGAAGACACCAACGGCAATTCCAACCCACCAAACGATGTCGTATGAACCGAACTGATCGTAAAGCGTGCCCCCCAGGTAGACCCCCAGGAAAGACCCCAGCTGATGGGAGAAAAAGACGATGCCGTACAAAGTTCCCATGTATCTGAGGCCGTAAATATGCGCCACCAGACCAGAGGTCAATGGAACTGTTGCCAGCCACAAAGATCCCATAACAAGCGAGAATAAAATCACTGTTGTCGGTGTCATAGGCAGCATAATGAACAAAATAGATGCAACCGTACGGCCGACATAAATCAGGGAAAGAAGGTATTTTTTAGTGTAGTTCTTCCCCAAAGCCCCTGCGGCAATTGTTCCCGCTACATTCGCAAGACCGATCAGCGCGATTGCAAACGCCCCCAATGCGGAGGTAGATGAAATGCCTATACCGTTCAAAACACTGTCAGCAGGAATAGCACTGCAAACTTCCGTGATAAATGCTGGGAAGTGGGCCGTCACAAACCCAAGCTGGAAACCACAGGAAAAGAACCCCAAAAAGATCATCGAATAGGAAGGATCGTAAAAAGCCTTCTTCAAAATTCCAGACAAGCTCTCCTCAAGTTCAGCTTTTGAAGCGACAGGCGCATCTGAACGCATTAATGGCAAGAAGACTAAGACCGCCATAATCGCCACCGCGAAAATCAAGAAGACCTGAGACCAGTTCATGCTTTTAAGCAAATAGTCCGCGACAGGTGGGCCAATGATTTGCCCAACAGAACCTGCAGCCGTTGCAATACCAAGCGCCATAGATCTGTTTTCATCTGATGCCGCGCGGCCAACAACCGCCAAAATCACACCAAAACCAGTTCCTGCGACCCCAAATCCAACCAGAATTTCATAGAATTGATGCTCTAGTGGAGAGACAGCAAAGCTACTCAGCACAAGCCCCAAGGCGTAGACAATTGCCCCAAGAATAATGGCAAGTTTTTCACCAAATTTTTCCGCGAAGGCACCAAAAATTGGCTGCCCTACACCCCATGCCAAATTCTGAATGGCAATCGCCAATGAAAACTCGGTTCGAAGCCAGCCGAATTCCTCAGCAATAGGGATCTGAAAAACCCCGAAACTTGCACGAATAGCGAAACCTGCCATAAGAATGAGGCAGCCCGCCAGAAGAACCGGCGTGAACAGTTTAGAAGAATTATCGGTCATGAGGGTCTATTTGGAATGAATGATCAAATACACCCTAATTCTTATCGCAGAAGAAAGACTTAAGCAAGTTAGTAATATTTATTCGGCCTTTGGCTGCCTTGAGAATTTGATCGCCAGAAGAAACGCGCCAAGCCCAAGAACGACGACACCTAAGAAAACTCTCAGGACAAGATCATATCCCCCCTGTTCCCACAACAGTGAGGCCAGAAAAGCCGAAAAAGCTGCTCCAGTAAAAAATGGAACAGAGATAGCCCCTGATTTTAGACCGAAGTTTTTACCTCCCATCAGTTCACGGCTCACGACCGGTTTCATAATACTCATGACGCCAATGCCACTTCCTTGCAGGATAATAGATGGGATCAACAACCAAGGGTGAACTGCCGAGTAATAAAGGCAAATAACTGCTGCAAAAGAAAAGACAAAACACCCACAGGCAATGACCAGCCGCGACACATATCTTTCAACCAGAAAAACTGCCAGTCGCCCTGCGACCTGCATAGGTCCCATAAAGCTCGCCGCCATCACAGCAAGATCAGGATCAAATTGCCGATCTTTCAGCATAAGAAGCAGATGATTTATCAACGCCGTGTGGGTCGTGTAGATGAAGGCAAAGGAAAGCGCGAGCGCCCAGAATGTTCCTTCCAGCAAAAAATGATAACGCCCCTTATCTACTTCATGCGGCTCATCATGTGTTAGCTCATCCGGTTCAGCATGGCGGGCCAAAGACGTGGTGCCATACCAAATGAGAGGCGCGGCCCCAAAACAGACAAGGCAGGTAAAGACAAGAACGGCGTTTCTCCAGCCTGCGAGATCAGCCACAAAATGATTGAGCGGAAAAGAGAGAGTTCCAGCAAGCCCCGCAACCAAGGTAATGATCGTAATATACCGTTGTGCTTTTAAGCCCTTGGTCCTGATTAAGAATGAAAAGCATGGTTCATACAACGCGCCTGCCATGCAAATCCCCATCAATATCCAGACAATATAAAACAAGGTCAGACTATCGATGAAATATAAACTGGAGAGGAGCAAACCTCCGGCAAAACACGCAGCGGTCAGCATTACTGGTCCCCGGCCGCTATCAACAATCCGCCCTGCGAGGGGAGAGAATGCAGCGGACGCCAAGATAGCCATCGTAAAGGCTGCGGTCAGTTCTGTGCGCGACCACCCAAAGCCGTCTTCCCAATAAACAATCAAAGCCGGAAATATGTAGTAAATCCCTGCCCATACCAGAGTTTGCCCAAGGGCAAGGCTCCAAATTGCTTGTCTGTCACTTAATGTCATTACGGGTGAGGCCTAAAGATGTGTTCTTTTTTGACCAAGCTTAATCGCTTGCGAAAGGCCCGACAATCTTAAAGCAGTCATTCATTACTTTTTAATCTGAAAACTGCCCATACCCTTTGAATTTCTCAATGACGCGATCCATTTCTACATCATCAATCATCTTGCCGCCGCCTAGCTGTCGGACCATCGCATAAGCTTCACACAGTTTTTCAATTTCCAGCGCCATTGCAAGGGCGGAGGGTAAATCCTCCCCGACCGCTAATAGTCCATGATTTCCAAGAAGGCAGGCTTTGCGGTCTTTCATGGCTTCAACTGCTGCCTGAGAAAGTTCTTCTGTGCCAAATGTAAAATATGGGGTGCATCGTATGTCTTTACCACCCGCCACCGCGACCATGTAATGGAAAGCCGGGACATTTTCTTGCAAACAAGAAACAGCTGTGGCGAATGTGGAATGTGTATGAACGATCGCACCAATATCACTGCGACTGGCATATAGATCCTGATGGAACCTCCATTCACTAGAAGGTTTACATCTTCCACTTGATCCACCGGACATATCCATTTGCACCATGTCTTCAGGGCTGCACATGTCATAGGCCATCCCTGTCGGTGTAATCAGATAACCGTCTTCACATCTGACACTTACATTACCAGCCGATCCATGATTCAAGCCGATTTCATTCATTTTTCGTGCTGTGGATAACAGTTTATCTGCAAAAGACATTATTCTGCTGCCTCTTTTGGGAATAGATTGCGCAGCGATGATGCGTAAGGAGCTACCGCAATCCCTTTTTCAGTGATGATACCGGTTACCAGATCTGCAGGTGTCACATCAAATGCTGGATTTGCGACCTTAACAGCTTCAGGTGCGGTTCGGCGCATCCCAAACTCGGTAACCTCTTCCGATTCACGTTGCTCAATCGGAATGTCAGTCCCACTCATTGTATCAAAATCAATAGTTGATGAAGGGCAAGCCACATAAAAAGGAATACCGAAATGCTGGGCTAAAATGGCAACACCAAGAGTTCCAATTTTGTTGGCCACATCACCGTTTGCGGCGACCCGATCCGTGCCGACGATGACCAGATCAATCAGGCCTTGCGCCATCAAGTGTGCAACCATGTTATCTGTGTTTAAAGTGACGTCTATGCCTGCTTGCTGCAGCTCCCACGATGTAAGACGTGCGCCCTGCAACAAAGGACGCGTCTCATCCGCATAAACCCGGAACTTTACGCCAGCCGCATGGGCGACATACATAGGGGCAGTTGCCGTTCCCAATTCAGATGTGGCAAGTGATCCGGCATTGCAATGGGTCAACACGCCCATCCCTTCCTTGATCAGTGGCGCGCCATTTTCCCCCATACCACGGCAGAGGGCTTTATCTTCTTCATGAATACGGATCGCCTCAGCGACAAGCAAATCATAAAGCGCAGCTGAGTTTTCAGCACCATCAATCATTCGGGAAGCAAAGTTTTTCATTCGCCGAAGCGCCCATCCAAGATTAACTGCGGTGGGCCGCGCACTGTCTAGATAATCAGATGATTTTTCAAGCTCCCGCATGAATAGATCTAGCGGTTGAGCACGGTAGGGTTTAAGAGCAACACATAACCCGTAAGCAGCAGCGATACCAATCGCAGGTGCCCCGCGTACTTTCAGAACTTTAATGCCTTGCCAGACATCTTCGACTGTCTCCATCTTTTCGATGACAGTTTCCAACGGGAGGCGCGTTTGATCGAGCATGAACATCTCTCCCTCCTGCCATGACACGGCCCGCGGCAATGAGGCTGGCAAAAGTTCCTTGTTCATGACGATCCCCTTTAAGTTTTTATTTCTCGCACCTGAAACGGCCCCATCTCAGTGTAGAAGCACCCATAATTCTGGATAGAGGCACATTCCTGATAAGGTTCATTATACCCCCAGAGCGCATCCTTCAAGACCTGACCTTCTAAGGTTAGGCTCCAATAGCTGGCAGTTCCTTTAAAAGGGCAATAGGTTTCCGTATCTGTTGGGGCAAGATAATCTTCTTTAATGGAAGAAAGCGGAAAGTATATTCGCTCAGGATATGTGGATTCTTTTAAAGAGACGGCTGTATCGCTTCGCGCAATTTCAACGCCGTCAAACTCTACGACATACACTCCTTGAAGCGGCACCAGTTCCATTGGATGATCTGGGTATTTTATAAACCCGGGTGCCGCCTTCAAAGTCATCTCAGCACCTACTTCTGAATCCAGTTGCCATCTTTATTCAGGAACCAGCCACCATCAGGAAGGCGTTTGTATAGCTGTTCACCGTAGATCTCTCCGATCTGTTCCACGCTGACTTTCTGTTCTCTTGCGCGTTGGATATAGAGCTTGCGGCGCTTGCTGTTGACCGCTATCACAAATTCCTTTGCACTTTTCGCCCGCGCCCTAGCAAAGCCATCATAGGCTTCACCCACCGCACCGCTCGCACGCAGATCATCAAGCTGATCCGCTTTGGCAGGCGTCGCGAACATGAACGAGCCTGCCATAACAGCAACACATGCTGTGGCTAAAATTCTCCGACGAGATACTTTTGTTGTTTTCCCTGCGCTCAACATATCAGAAAATCTCCGAGTTATTTTCAATATCGTCATTAGCCTGCTCTTCAATCTTCAATTTCACTTCAGCATCCAGCTTGATGTTCAGATTGATGGTAATAGGCTCGGACGGTGTTTCAACCTTCACGGTCGGGCTACAGGCTTGTAATACAAGCGCTAAACCGGATACCAGACAAAGGCGCGCGATAGTGTCAGATACAGTCACTTCATGTCCTATATTCATTTTTTTCGGTCCCTCACGGTAGCACGCAGTGCCTCTTCGGACAAGCGATAGGCTTCCAGTATTGTGTTGAATATCTTATCTAAATTTGTCGAAAGATTGACATTGAGAACAACCGGACGATTATTCTCTACATTGGGGTTGCCACCTTTTGCGCTGAGCGCAATGACATCTTCACCTGTCTCAGGTTTATTAATTTCCAGAGATAAGTGCGAATAGTTGAAATTTTCCAGGATATCCAGCAGCAGCTTCGTCTGCTCTCCCCCAAGGGATAGAGCTTCTCTTGCCTGATCGGATTTCATTTTAACGACACCCGGCCCATCTGCTGCCAGTTTCCCATTTTCAATGATGAGTTTGTTACCATCGAACCGAAGGGGAATTCGCCCGCTAAGAGCTCCTGTAGCAACAACATCCTCAAACTCTCCAAGAGACATAAGCTCTTCTAAAGAGAGTTTATAAAAATTCATCTGCAAATCATTGGTTTCATTTGCAAGGTCGATCACGCCATCTCTAATCTCTGCAGCTCCACCAAAGATCTGCAACAACAACCGATCAATAAATAGGACTGGGGCGTCTTTGTCTTGAAACACTCTAAAGCTAAGTTCCGGGTCATTGATGGGCAGCCCCGCGAATATTCGCCGCGCAGTGATTGTCTGAGCTTTGGAAATCTTAATGGGTAACAACTGATCTACTTCAATCGTGCCGTTGACCCCTTCGATAAATATTCCATCTCTTTCCATATCCAATGCATCTATAGAAACTCGCGCATCTCCAGTGACCACCCCTGCGCTCCACTGTATATTCGCGGTGCCGCCCACATCTCCATCCAAAATGAGGTTACCAGTGTCTATTTTTGCCAAATCTTGGACTTGGAGCCCGTCCCTTGAAAAAGGAATATCCCAAAGTTCAACTTTCACGCTTCCATTAGATTTGGAAAGTAAATGTTTTCCATCCCAACTCAACAAAGGTCCGGTTATATCTGTCGTTCCTTGACCCTTGAAGGTCACTTCGTTCAAGTTAAAACTTCCGGTACTTTTAACTGTCACCGGAAGTTTCCAAGGTACATTTTGAAAACCAGATAGCTTCAAATTGGACAGCGAATAGGTTCCTGCTTGCAGACTTTCATCTATCGTTGCGTTTATTGTTCCGCCATTAAAACTGGCGCGATACCCTTTAAAACGGGATCTGCCAACAAGTTTATCGACAGTGACATTTATTTGATTTCCCGGTTGATAGTCCTTTGCTTTCACTCGAAAGCCCAAACGGTCGATAACGCCTTCCGGTGTTGTGACGTTCAAGCCTTTGCCCGCCAATTTAAATTTGGAAATATTGGTCTTATTCGGCGCTATATCCGCCTCAACCCCTCCTGAAATCTGGCCGTTTATTTTGATATCAACAGGCCAAGACTTACCAAAAAGTTTTAGAGGGTCAATTCCTTTACCCCCAACCTTGAGTTTATGTAGTTGCGCGGAAACTTTAGCCGCATTTTCAGGCAACTGGAAATCAAGCATGTAATCAACAGCCAACACCTCACCCGATGATATCAATTCACCGCCTAACGCCAAGTGTTGACCATCGAATGAACCGCTATATGTGGTTTCCAAGGCTGGCAAGACGTAATCTTCTCCAGGAAGAGTTGCTTTACCGACCTTCAAGTCTCCATCAAACAGCAACCCATCTTTTTCACTATCTTCAAACGGAAAGCGCCCTTTGACCCTAAAATGTGACGCTACATCCCCTGTCAGCAAAGGGAGTTTAAGATCAGGGTAGAAATGAGACGGCTGCAAACCTTCTGGTGTGAATGAGAAATGCTCTAGCTTCAGGTCAGCTTCAACTATTTCTGAAGTGCGATGATAGGTCGCTGAAAAATCTGCATTCGCGGAGGCATTGGGTGCATTTGCCTTAACTGAAAAATTCGCAAATTCTTTACCTAAATCACCGGAAACAAGCACATTCAGTAAGGGGATTTCAGCCCCAAGAAATTCAGATTGAACAGTAAACTGGGTAGGTGACAATTTGAAGCGTTCATCTTGAAGATCACCAGAGAAGAGGAGATTTCCAGCCCGTATCTCAGTCCATTTCTCAAATTTTTTGTACTTTCCTCCAACCCGCATTTTAATATCAAGGGTTCGACTTCCTGTAATTTGACCTTCTAGAGTGGCCACAAGATCTGTATCTTCAGATTTGGCGACAACATCAATTTCTTTAAAGACAACATCCGGTATTTCTAACGGTTCCGCCGCAGGCTCATCACTCTTGCTTTGGCCAGCCACTGCCTGCAGTTCCCTCCAAATGCCGCTTTCAGGCTTGCTGATATCAATCACCCCTCTTGGGATGATAATTTCTTTGAGGTTTACATTCGACCAATCCTCAATCTGATAACTTACCGTCACTTCAGAAAGGGAGATTTCGTGACCTAACTGGACCTCGGATAATTTGGCAGATGAAAGATCCAGTTCGCTAACCTGTACTGAGGCATTTGCAATCCCAAGATCATCAATCACGACTTCAACAACTGAATTGATGATGGGAACACGAAACGCCCAAACCAGCGCACTTCCCGCGGCGATTACCGCAATCAACACTGCCAGTATTTTGAGCGCCTTACTCATGTATTCCCCAGTCTTAGAAACCTGCTCAGAACAATAACAAAATGTTTTATTTAATAGGTCAGCCACATGATGCTAGCATAAAGAATAAACAAATCTCTTCTCAAAAGCCGCATCCCCTATTACCCTTAAAACACTGTACATATTATGGGGCGAATATGACAACTAACTGGATCGCAGAATTTGCTGAGCTGAGTGAACTGGCGGCACCTGATCAGGAATACTTAAGCGCACATTGTAAAGAACTTACATTGCCAGAGGGGCAAACTGTTTTTGCACCGGGAATGGAGGCGGAGAATTTTCTGCTCTTACGCTCAGGCATTGTGAAGGTCGTGCAGATTTCAAACTCCGGCCGCGAGATAGTGCTCTATCGCGTAGGCAGTGGAGAGACATGCATCCTGACTACAAGCTGTCTTTTATCCCGGGACAGCTACAGCGCTGAAGCAATTACAGAAACAGAAGTTGTCGCCCTTGTTATGCCTCGCGCTGCTTTTAATGATCTTCTAGCCCGATCAGAAGGGTTTCGAACATTTGTCTTCTCCAACTATGCAAACCGCATTTCATCTCTCATTCATCTGGTAGAGGAAGTAACGTTTGAACGAATAGATAAAAGGCTCGCTCAAAAGATCGCGATCATGGCGAAAGACAATAATCCGATCAATTCCACCCATCAGAAACTGGCAACTGAGCTTGGCAGCGCGCGCGAGGTGATCAGTAGGCATTTAAAAGAATTTGAAAGGCGTGGATGGGTCACCGTAGGGCGTGGCCAAATCCACATCAACGATTTGGATCTTCTAAATCAGTTTGCAGAAGAAAAATAACCTCCGGTGACATAGTCACAGACAGTTCTGATCGACCTTTGTAATTTATGTTCATTATCAGCTTTGATCGCGGAGACGAACAATGAGCAAGAACGAAGGTACAATCGACAGAATTTTACGCATTATTGGCGGTATTATCCTGTTATCCCTGACTGTTGTAGGCCCCGAAACCCCATGGGGCTATATTGGATTGGTTCCGCTTCTGACGGGTCTTGTTGGATACTGCCCGCTTTATAGCATCCTTGGTATCTGCACCCTGAAAAAAGCTGCGTAATACCTCCTGTGGTAGGGGGATTTTTCTTCCCTTCTTGAAGTCCCCCTATCCTTCGGATTGATGCCCTCAGGTTTTTCGAACGACACCTGAAGATTTTAGCGCCTGAATTTCATCGTCTGAAATTCCCATAGCTTTTAGGACATCATCGCTATGTTCACCAATACGTGGGCTGTGAGTTAGTTCATGACCTTGTTCGAACCCATCAAATCCTGGAATACGCGGTAACGGGATTTCACCCACCACATCATGCTTGACCCAACGGTAACTATCCACCGCTTTAGGCTGTTCATCTTCAAGATAGTCTTTATATCCGTTGATCGGGCTTTGGATGACACCCGCATCGTTCAAGATTTTGGCCCATTCCTGCGTTGTTTTTTTCAAAAACTCAGCACGCAATTCTTTCATCAGTGGCTTTTCATTTACTACACGCTTTTCACGGCTGTCATAGTCAGAGTGATCAGCCAGATCATCTCGGCCTAGCGCTTTACAAAGTGACGTGTAGTGGTGCTCTCTCATGACCGCAATACCAATATAACCATCGCTTGTTTGCATGGTACCAGCAGGCACGTAAAGGACATTAGGACTGCCCCCCTCCAAATGACTTTCCAGAATTTTAGCACTTTGAAAAGCTGCAGCCGCCTGCATCAGATTACTGTCAATATACCGGCCTTTACCTCGGATGGAGCGTGAAATGATCGCTTTCAAAAGGCTTTGATATGAGAACATGCCTGTCAGAAAATCGATGATTACCATACCTGTCTTCATGGGAAGACCGTTTTCATCGCGTGTGATGGACATCCAACCAGAGAAACCCTGAATAGCACTGTCTGTTACCGGACGATCGCTGTACGGACCTTCCTGCCCATAACCAGTGACAGACAGGTAGATAACATTTTCGTTGTCTTTTTTGACACTGTCATAATCAAGGCCGAATTTCTTCATCACCCCTGGACGGAAGGATTCCAAGACGATATCTGCTTTGGCCGCCATTTCTTTCGCCAAAGCCAGTCCTTTTTCAGATTTCAGATCTAGCGCGATCGACTTCTTACCAAGGTTGACGATCAAGGAATGGGCACAGTGATCTTCATAAGTCGTACCAAGGGTTCGCGCCCAATCACCGTCAATCGGTTCAATTTTAGTCACCATCGCGCCAGCCTGCGCAAGCAACATACCTGAATATGGCCCGGCAACGCCTTGGCTGAAATCAGCTACAATCAGCCCTTCAAGGGGTTTATCGTCGTTCATTATCACATCCTCTTTATGGGTGCTTTTTTGATAAGTTTGTAAATTTTACATACCTCATACAAACAAATGAGGCCATCAAAAACGACAATGGCATGACAACTTTTATTCACAAATGAATTTAAAAAAATTGTATTGCGCCCAACAAAATACTGGTTGATCCTGCAACAAACAACAGGATGGAAAAACTGATGAAAAAATTCTTGATTGTCGCTGCGTTACTCAGCGCAGCACCTGCATATGCATTAGGCCCTGATACAGGAGAGCGCCCTCGTCACCTTATAAACCAATTGAAAGAAGGTACGTTAAAAGAAAAATTACTGTCCTGTCAGGGGCAAGAACAGACACCATCCAAGTTTTCCATCGGTCATCGCGGCGCACCGTTTGCGTATCCAGAACATACAGAACAGTCCTATCGTGCGGCAGGTGCTATGGGCGCAGGTATTATTGAATGTGATGTTACCTTTACTAAAAATGGTGATCTGGTTTGCCGCCACTCCCAGAAGGATCTTCACACCTCCACCAATATTGTTGTGAGTGACCTTGGGTCAAAATGTACAACGCCGTTCGAAGGTGGCAGCAATGGCGGCAATGCGCAAGCTGAGTGCCGCACAAGTGATCTGACGACTGAAGAGTTTTTATCGCTGAAGGGTAAGAAAGACGGCGCAAATAAAACGGCGACGACAGCGGAAGAATATCTGAAGGAGGCAGAGCCTAATGGCACGCTGCTTACCCATAAGCAATCCATCGCCCTTATCGACAGCTTAGGTGCTGATTTTACCCCTGAATTGAAAAGTCCGGCAGTTTCCATGCCTTTTGGTGGCATGTCACAAGAAGATTATGCCCAGAAAATGATTGATGAATACAAGGCCGCGGGTATTTCTCCGGACCGCGTGTGGCCTCAGTCGTTTAATTTCAAAGATATTGAATACTGGATTAAAAACGAGCCTGAGTTTGCCAAGCAGGCTGTTTTTCTAGATGCCCGGTATCGCAAAGGGATCGACCCACAGGATCCTGGTACCTTCTACCCGGACATGGCCGAACTTAAAGCAAAGGGCCTGAACTACCTAGCTCCTCCCCTTTGGATGTTAGTCACAGTGCAAGATGACAAAATCGTTCCCTCTGCCTATGCAGTAGAAGCAAAAAAAGCCGGATTGAAACTGATCACCTGGACGCTGGAGCGAAGTGGCCCTTTGGAAAAAAACAAAGGCGGCTGGTATTATCAGTCCATTGCGGATCTTGTTGAAAATGACGGCGCAACATACGAACTGCTTCACGTCTTAGCCCAAGATGTAGGTGTCGTTGGTGTTTTTTCAGACTGGCCGGAAACGGTCACCTACTATGCCAACTGTTTCGGTTTAAAATAAAACAAGCAAAAAGCCCGGTGAATTTCTTCCCGGGCTTTTTTTCATCTCTCTGACTAGCTCTTTGGTCTTGAGAAATCAAAGTCATCAGCGTGATGGCAGGCCACAAAATGTTCTGGCGCCACTTCCCTCCATTCAGGTTCTTTCGCGCTACATTCTTCCGTTGCATATGGACAGCGGGTATGGAAACGGCACCCTGACGGTGCTGCCAAAGGATTGGGAATTTCACCTTCCAATTTGATCGGGTCAAATTCCACATCCGGATCTGAATGCGGGATCGCAGACAAAAGCGCATGTGTATATGGATGACGCGGATTAAAGAACAGATCTTCGGTATTGGCATACTCAACAAATTTACCAACATACAAAACCGCCACCCGGTGGCTCATCTGCGCAACGACAGAAAGATCATGGGCGATAAACAGGAAGGCAACTCCTGTTTCTTCCTGAAGATCCTTCAACAGATTCACGATTTCTGCCTGAATAGATACATCCAGCGCCGACACACTTTCATCACAAACTACAAAGTCAGGATTTGTTACAAGCGCTCGGGCAATACAAATACGCTGACGCTGACCACCTGAAAACGCATGTGGGAAGCGCCGCAAGTGTTCCAAATTCAACTTACAACGGGCAGCAACATCACGAACCCTTTCATCAATCTCATCCCGTTTCGTCAACAATCCTCCAGCGACGAGCGGTTCCGCTATAATATCGCGAACCGTCATACGTGGATTAAGTGAAGAATAGGGATCCTGAAAAACAAGGCTCATTCTTGGTCGGAATTGACGAAGCTTTTCGCCTTTCAAGGCATGTATCTCGACAGGTGCGCTATCAAAATCAATAGCTTTGCCTTTGGCCGGTTTACGGTAATGAGTATGTTCACTATCTGATCCGTAATATATAACCTGACCATCAGACGGATCAATCGCGCGCAAAATTGCACGACCAATCGTAGTTTTCCCTGAGCCAGATTCACCGACAAGACCAACGGTTTCACCGCGTCTAACATCAAAGCTGACATTGTCAACGGCGCGAAGTTCAATTGTTTCTGATTTAAACAATTTCTTTGTTGTAATGGGAAAGCGGACTTCCAGATTTTTCACTTCAATCAAGGTGTCACTCATGCTGCGCTCCTCCCTTTCTCGGTATAAAGCCAGCAAGCAACTGACCTTCCTTCTTCCACAACCGTTTCAGTTGGCGTCTCCTGATCACAAAGACCTGCGATCTTCTTGGCACAGCGCGTTTGGAAAGGGCAGCCAGAAGGACGGGCGTATGGGCTCGGGATATCCCCCGGAACCGGACTTAAGCGATGGGTCAACTGATCCAGTTTCGGGATCGCCTCCAACAAACCTTCTGTATAGGGATGCATAGGATTGCGAATAATGTCACGGGTTGCCCCGCGTTCCACAATCGTACCCAGATACATAACGGCTACTTCGTCAGCGATATGCGAAATCACACCAAGATCGTGGGTAATGAAAATCATCCCCATTCCCAGATCCCGTTGCAGATCGGACATCAACTCCAAAACTTGCGCCTGAATGGTGACATCCAGCGCTGTCGTTGGCTCATCCGCAATCAGCAACTGAGGTCCAGCAGATAACGTCAGCGCGATCATGGCACGCTGCCGCATTCCTCCAGACATTTCATGAGCATATTGATCAATACGCTGGCTTGGGTTTGATATCCCAACTTTGTCCAGCATCTCAATGGCAAACTCACGGGCTTCTTTTTTGCGTTTGTCTGTGTGAAGACGGATAGCCTCAATCATTTGGTTCCCAACAGTGTAGACCGGGCTAAAGGACGCCATGGGTTCCTGGAAAATCATTCCGATTTCACCGCCCCGCAGGTCACGAAGTTGCCGACTACGTAGTTTTAGCTTCTCAATGTCAACTAAATCTCCGTTTTTAGCTTGATATCGCATGTGGGTATCTTCGCCCAAAATAGCGGTACCCGGCAGAAGTCGCATAAGTGCTTTGGTGGAAATAGATTTACCAGATCCAGATTCACCAACAATGCCCAGCGTTTTCCCTTTATAGACAGAAAAACTGACCCCTTGTACCGGATGGATCATGCCCTCATCCGTGCGGAAGGAAATGGACAGATTTTCAACTTTAAGCATTTCTTCCATTATTTCGCCTCCGCATATGGATCAGCGGCATCGCGCAGACCGTCACCAATGACTGTGAACGCCAACACGGCAACTACAACGAAGACGGCAGGAATAAATAGCCATGGCGTTTGTTCAATCACACGAATGGACTGAGCCTGTTGAAGGAGAACTCCCCAGCTTACTGTTGGCGGCCGAAGGCCCAATCCAACGAAGGACAAAGCTGTTTCACTCAAAATCATATATGGGAAGGAAATCACCAAATCCACGATGATGAAACTAGTAAAACTAGGCAGCATATGTTGCCCGATAATACGCGATGGCTTTGCCCCTGCTAAACGGGCTGCGACAACATAATCTTCATTGCGAATGGACAAAAGCTGAGACCGGATACGCCGGGCAAGCGTTGGCCAACCGAACAGCCCCAAAATCAACGTCATGGCGAAATAAATCTGCGTGGTGGACCATTCTTTTGGCATAGCCGCAGCCAGACCCATATAGAGCGGAATAATCGGAACAACCCGGATAACCTCGGTCACGCGCTGGATCACCATATCCGCGCGTCCCCCGAAGTAACCGGCCGTGCCGCCGATCACGAGCGCCAAGACAAATGAAATCAAGACACCCATCACACCAATGGATAGGGATGTACGGGTCGCATAGATGGTGCGTGAGAACACATCGCGCCCCAAATCATCTGTTCCCCACAAGTGCAGCTTTGCTTTCTTGTCTTCCAGACCAAACAGATGCGTTTCGATAGGGATAAAGCCGAGAAGATCCTTCTTTTCCCCTTTCACAAACAGATTTACATAAATCCGTTTGTTCGGATCAGGAACTGAAATCGCGCGCAAAGTGACAGGATCACGCTTCGTTTTCACGCCATGAATGAACGGCTGAAAAGAACAGCCATTATCATCACAAAAGCTCGGGATTTGGGGTGCGCCATCCAGATATTTCGTATCGCGACTTGTCGGGCCGTACGGCGCAACAAATTCTGCAAAAATACCAAACAGTGCCATAACAACCAGCAGGCTTGCTGCGATCATTGCTGTGCGATGTCGTCTGAAACGCCACCAGATCAACGTCCACTGTGACGCTGAATAATATTTCAAAAGCCGTTGACGTTCTGCTTCGGCTTCTTTGTCCTGCTGTTCCGGCAGGTTTTCCTGAACAACTGAAGTCATTACTGCGTCCCCAACTTGATACGTGGATCCAACCAGGCAAGCAGCAGGTCAGATATGAAGTTCATGAAAACAATCATGAAGGTAAGCAATAACAGGATTGCACCTGCCACATACATATCCAGATCGAGATAGGCGCGGAGCAGTAATTCACCAAGTTCAGTGAGTCCTAGAACAACGGCTACAATCGGCAACTCAGAGAAAATGCGGTTTACGTCAAAACCAATAGTGGAAACCACCGGGTTAATCGCAAGTCGTGCCGGATATTTGATCAACAATTTGGTTTCCGGCACACCGCGGGCACGTGCCGCCGTCACGGATAGCTTGTTAATCTCGTCCGACATGGTCGCACGAACTGTCTGCAACTGATAGGCAACGGCTGACCATGCAAGAACAAAAGCTGGCAGCCACAAATGTTTAAACAGATCCCACGCTTTAGCAATGGACCAAGGGGCATCTTTATATTCCGCGGAAAACAACCCACCGATATCGGCGTTAAACCACTTGTTGGCAAAATAAAGAAGGATCAGCGCCAAAAGAAAGTTCGGCAACGCAAGACCCAAATAGGAAAAAACTGTCAATCCATAGTCAGCAACAGAGGCGCGTCTTACAGCTGCATAAATACCGATCGGAATGGAGACAAAATAAGTAACCAGAAGAGTGGAAAAAAGGATACCGAGTGTCAGCCAGATTTTATCGCCAATCACTTTCAACACAGATGTTTCAAATGCAAAGGCCTGACCAAAATCACCCCGAAGGACAATTCCGCCAATCCAATCGAAATATCTAAAAATCATCGGTTTATCCAAGCCAAGATCGACGCGGATCGCCTGAATATCGGCTTCGGTAACATTAACACCAGTACCGGAGTATTTTCGAAAAGCGTACCGGTCGGCGTAATCACCCGGTGGCAGTTCCATAATCAGGAACACCATGACAGAAACGAGCCCCATGGTCACGACCATGCCCACTAGTCTCTCTAGCGTAAAACGTAGCATCAAACCCCCTGCTCAGGTCACTTCTACAAATCACCTTCGTATTTTTGTTTTGTTCTACAAAGGTAAAAATCCCCCCTTCGTCACCGAAGGAGGGATCATTTTTAAACTAAACTTACTTGGATTCCAGGAACCACTGCTGTGGGCGGTATGGATATGTCCAATAGAAGTCGTATGTTTTCGCTTTGATAGGCTTCACGTTTTTCAGGTCATTGCGGTACATGAACGGTGCAACGATGTCACCAACTGTACCAATTTTGAGCATGTTTTCGACGTGAATGTCAGTGATCATTTTACCAATTTTGTTAGATTCGTCTGAACCGAACTCAACCTGAATAAATTTCTCACCAAGTTCCCAGAGTTTCTTGATGTCTGCTGGTGGCTCGATACCTTCTTTACCACCTGTCTTCTTCCAAGAAGCCCAGTCGAAACCAGTACCTGGGTTGAAGTAGTCACCAAATGGAGGAACGAAAACTGTGATGTCTTGGCTGATGGTTGGGCCGGCGTTACCGTCATATTTCCATACAGTCAGATCCAGATCGTTATTGTTACCACCTGCACGGTATTCGTCAGATGTAACCTCTTTCAGGTCAACACGAACACCAACTGCGGACCAGTAGTCACGCACCAGTTCCTGCATCTTAACAGGCGCACCCTGTGAGGAGTATACCAGACGAACTACAAGTGGCTTACCATCTGGACGTTCCAGAGTACCGTCGCCATCGCTGTCTTTCAGACCCATTTCAGCCAGAAGTTTTTTGGCTTCATCCGGGCTGTAGTTAATATCTTTGCTGAGGTGCTCATCTGTAACGAAGGACACGGTCTTAACTTCAGCAGGAACACCCTGCATTGGTTTACCCTGACCTAGATAAACGATTTCGTTGATTTCATCACGGTTGATCGCTTTTGACATAGCGCGGTTAAAGCGCACGTCATTGAAGATCTTACGAAGTGTTTCGTCTTTATGTGTACGGTTGAAGGAATAGAAAACATTTTCACCAAATGTCGGTGCGAAAGAAACAGTGTAACCGCCTTTGCCTTCGTTTTCTTTCAACAATGGGAAATCTTCAAGGAACACAGCCTGCTGCTTCCAGACAACCTCACCGTTCATGATTTTCAGGTTCTGAACTTCCTTGTCGGCGATATATGTCTCGACGATTTCAGGAATGTATGGAAGCTGCTGACCAGCTGTATCCACCATGTGGAAATAAGGGTTTGCAACCAGCTTACGACCTTCCGCTGTTTCTTCTACAACGATGTGGCTTTCAAGCGTTGGAACAACGGCCCGGCCGATTTTCGCAGCCATTTCTGCATTTTTCAAAAGTGGGGATGGAACGTCTTTCCAGTCAGAACCACCATAGTAGAAATCAACTGCCTCTTTTGCAGATTTGAAACCATATTCCTTAGCCATTTCCTCGGCTTTAGGATTGTACTTCTTCATAAACTGAGACAGGAAGTGTTTTGGCTGGAACGGCTGACCATAGTCAACAGCAAAGCGATTCATGATACCTGGTGTTGGAACCGGGAATGTAAACTTAACAGTTACATCATCAACAGCTTCAACTTTTGCAGGCTTACCAGCAAACAACCAACGATCAGGTGTTTTTTCATAAACATCTGGGTTCAGGATCATTTCATTATGCCAGAACGCAACGTCTTCAGCAGTGAAGGCTTCACCGTCGGACCATTTGTGGCCTTTACGAAGAACAATTGTCAGCTGCGTGTAGTCATCATTCCATGACCATGCTTTTGCAACGTTTGGAACAACTGTCTGCAGATCATCAGCATAACGCACAAAGTTTACGTGACGTACTGAGAGAAGATCGGATGTACCTGATTCTGTTGCTTTTGAAAGGCCTGAAAGGACACCGCCGTATGCGCCGACTTTATCATAAGGCGCAACAACCAGAGCTTCTGCTGGCACACGCTTATCTACAGATGCCAGATCGCCATTTCCCAAAATGCGCTTGTTCAGCGCAGCGATACCCGGATTTTCCTGAAGTTGCAGATCACAAGATGCTTTTTTCTCGAATTCAGCCAGCTCAAATTGCTGCGGATAGTCTGAAGATAGGCCCTTCATATCCGCAACGGTTGGTGTAGGACATGCTGCATAGGCGGAAGTGCCCATGGCAACAAGTGCAGTACAAACTGCAAGTGTATTAGTGAATTTTTTCATGTGACGTTTCCCTGTAAAAAAACCGAGGATAAATTAGATTTGAATTATTTCAATAAAATGACAACCAGCACCACATTACAAATACACTAACTGCCCATTTTTTGTGGTTATTGCCTATTTTATACACAAAAAAGGCTCAAAATGTGGAATCTTACATGCTTACATTATAACAGCTAATAGCGCTTATAATTGAAAGTAATGTTTTTCGATTCGGTTTCATTTGAAACAGGTAAGTTCCGTTGCGGCTTTCTAATTGGTGGCGAACTTTTGCCCCGCCCCAACCAAAACGCAAAAAACCCCCTGCCTGTGCAGAGGGTTTTTTTTAACTTTTTCAGAGCCTTATTTATAGTTCATAGCATACTTGTTGTTATTCTCATTGCTCTCAACAAGCTTTTTGAAATAGTCAGCAGTAAACAAGATGCGATCACCGCGAGTATAGTTTTCAGGTGGAATCGTGATGGTAACGGCCTGCACCTGACCTGGGTTCAAAGGTGGGATAATGGCATCCCCTCCCCAAGACTGATTGTTTTGAAGAAAATGCTGACCGAACAGATTTCCTTGAGGGGCGGCCTTCGTTCCCATGTTTTTCACCTTCACGACAAAAGTGTGTGTTGTTCCAGCTTTCCGTTTAGCACCAAGAATTGTGTAATCAGGTAAAACCAGTTTTGCCTTAACAGTTTTTGTCTGACGGCCGGCTGGCGCTGATTTCATTGTGTCATTCTCACGACCAGGCGCCTTAATCTTCAATTCCTCACAGTGGTAAGATCCATTTTCCAGTACTGGTACCTGTCCCATTGGGCATTTTGGTTTTGGGCCATTTGGATTGGCTGCAAATGCAGCGGTTGCGACAGAAGAGAGAACCAGAGTTGTTGTCAGCAGAGTAGAGAGTTTCATCATAAATTCCTTTAAATCAGTTGCGATACTTCTTGGTCGTCGCCCCTGATGAAAAGGTTCAAAAAAATTTTGACCTTTTTTCTGATCAAGGTGTTTTACTCTCCCTCACCATAGGAAAAGCACCATTTCCGCCTCTTATAAAAATTTCAAATAATCCGAAAACTCCTTGCCCAATTCAGGTTTGAAATAGGAGTTGGTCATTTCCAATTCTGAAATCCGGTCCACTCTGAAGTTCCGGAAGTCATCTCGCAGCTCGCACCAACCGGTTAGCAACCAAACCTCATCAAACGCTGTCACGCCGAGCGGACGAATAGTTCGTTTTGTGCTCTGCCCCTTAAGGTCTACATATGCCATCTCCACCCTATAGCGTTTGCGAATGGCCTCTCTAAGCGATGACATATGATTTGGTGCTTTCCCTCGCAGATTACTCACCAGCAATGTTGACTGACTTCTGGACGCCGCAAAACGGTCTGAAATTACTCCCATAATTTTTGAAGATGCACGGGCCGCCGCGTCCGCAAGTGTACCATCCCCGCGAACAGCGATGAGCTGCATCCCCAAAATAATGGCGTCCATCTCATCCAGATCAAAGTTAAGAGGAGGCAGGAAATACCCTTTTGACATTTGGTAGCCAACCCCGACTTCCCCTTCAATCGGTGCGCCCATCGCTTGCAAAGCAGCCACATCCCGATAAATCGTGCGTACTGACACGTTCAATTTCTCAGCAAGCTCTTCGGCGGAGATTGCGTAATGGCGCCCCCGTAATATCTCTAACAGATTAAAAAGTCTTTCCGTCTTCATGGATCAATACTGACATATTCTGTCAGTAGGAACAAGTAGAGTACAAAACTTCAAAAAACACACTCACTCTATGGAGATATTTAGATGCGCACTCCTACTTCCAGCTCCAGTGCACTTGGCTTTGCTCGTTATAATGGTCGTAAAGATGTTGACCCAAACGAGATCATCGAAGCCTGCCTAACCTGGCGTGAAGAGTTTCTTTTCAAGCAAGAAGGGATCCTCGCTCACTACTTTTTTGGTAATATGCAGGGCCAGTTTGCAGATATGACATTTGCCAAAGACCAAAAGGCACTGGATCAAATGTCTGAAGGATTTATGGCAGCCCCTTCCTCAAAGGCTTTTCTGGATAAATTGAATCCTGAAACAGTGTCGTTGATCAGATGCGATATCTTAAAAGACAATTTCATCCCGCCAGCCTATTTCGCATGTCTGGAATTTGGTACCTTTGACGCTGTAATGGATCACCCTTTCAGTGAAAAGCAGATGTTATGTGCCTCTGACAAAATCGAAAATGAGTATCTCAACCGTTTTGAAGGCTCCCGCGGTCACTTTATGGGAAAGGTTTCTGATAGAACTTATGCCGAGATTTCATTCGTCGATACTTTGGCCAATGCCCGGCAGATTTGCGGTGGATACCTAAGCGATCCGGCTTGCTTCCCTCTTCTGTCTATGTTTGATCCTGCTTCGGTCAATTTGGATTTCTGGTATTTACTGGCCTGAAATTTTGTTCTCAGATCTTGAATGTTCTTGTTTTGTTCTGTATGATGAGTCGCCCGACAATGCTTAAAGGTGGGATTCTAGGCAGCCATGGGCGCAGAACTGAACGAAATACTGAACAGGTTGAAAGAAAAAGGTCTCCCCCTCTCTGTTCTTTCACCTTCCTTTAAGGAGGAGCCGCTTGAAACGGGTAGCTTCTCTTTAAAGGAGAGCACGGACACCCCGGTTCCGGTCGGGGTGCCTGACATTGACGCGCATCTTTTGGATCAGGGCCTCCGATCCGGCGCAACTCATGAATTTATTCCCGAAAGTTTCGCCGACTATCCCGCAGCACTTGGATTTTTGCTGGCGATGGCTGGGCGTACTTACGGTTTGGAAAAACGACCCTTTATCTGGTGCGCGTCTGGAAAAGGGGCGGACCGTCCCTCCCTGCCTTACCCATACGGGTTATTAAACATGGGATTATCCGCCGACGATCTGCTATGCGTGCAGGTGGAAAGTGAGCGGGACATGTTGTGGGTTTTGGAAGAAGCCTTATCCGCCCCTTCCCGCCCGCATGTCATCGGGCTCTATCCGGCGGCAGAGAAAATGCACGACTTTACCGCAAGTCGCCGCCTGTCTTTACGGTGCGAGAAAAACCAGACGCGCCTGTTCCTGCTTCATCATCACAGCATGATGTCTGTAGGTGGATCGACCGCAGCCGCAACCCGCTGGACCATTAAAACAACCCCAAGCGCCGCCGTTTTTTACAGTAACAGCAAAACGCCCTCCATGGGACCGCCCCGCTGGCATGTCTCTTTGACCCAATGCAAACGTGGCCGCCCCGGCAGTTGGAAACTGGAGTGGGATTATGAGACGCTATCTTTCCATTTGGTATCCCCATTGGCCCATCGAACGCTGGCAACGCGCGCAGAGAAGCGCCGCACGCAATTGGCAACAGGCGCACGAAAACGACTGTCCGGACGCAACTAATCAAACTTCTCCCTTCGCCCTCATTGAAAACACACAACGAGGGTTGAGGATTTATGCCGCGAACCAAGCTGCAGAAGAGAAAGGAATTACCGCAGGTTTACCCCTGGCGGATGCCAAGGCCCTGTTTCCAGAGCTCCGTACAGAAGAAGCGGCGCCTGCCAGAGATCTTGAAGGCTTGAAACGCCTTGCACTTTGGTGCCTGCGGTACAGCCCTTTGGTCACCACTCATCCCCCGGACGGTATTGCCATCGACATCACCGGATGCGCCCACCTGTTTGATGGAGAGGACGCCATGCTGCGCCTTATAGAGCATCAGATGCAGGTTTTTGATCTGAGCGCTCAATTGGCGCTTTCGGATACCATTGGGGCGTCCTGGGCTGCCGCACGGTTTATGAAAACATCACGCACCATTCTGACAGAAGGGGCTCAGCGCCGTGCACTCGCCCCTCTTCCCGTAGAAGCTTTGCGCCTCCCTCCTGATATTGTACTTCGTCTGAAACAAGTTGGTATTCGGCAAATATCTTCCCTCATTGATGCCCCAAAACCACCGCTGGTGACACGCTTTGGGGCGGAACTTGTGACACGACTTGAACAAGCCATCGGGCAGAGTGCAGAAATTTTCAATCCGATCGCGCCAGCCCCTATATATGAGGTGCGCCGTCCTTTGATGGAACCTATTCGCCATCTGGAAGCTGTTGAACTCATTCTTGAAGACATGGCCACAAATATATCCGCGCAGTTATTACAAGATAACGCGGCGGCCCGCCGGTTGGATCTCTTTCTTTTTCGGGTGGATGGCCATGTGGAACGGCTTGAAGCCCGAACCAGCCGTCTTTGCAATAAAGCCGAACATATAACGCTTCTATTTAAGGAACGCCTGTCGCGCCTTCAGGAGGAAATTGATATTGGCTTTGGATATGATCTTCTGCTTCTGGGGGTTTACGATGTGGAACCCGCCGAGGAAAAACAACTGAACTGGGCACCCCTAAAACGTGAAGAGGAAACCAGCCTTTCATCAGAAGAAATATCCCGCCTGCTGGATCGTTTCGGAAACCGCTTTGGCTTTGACCGTATTCTTCATTTTCAGCCATTTGAAAGTCATATTCCCGAAAAAGCCATTCAGGTGGAGGTATTTTCAAATAGAAACCGTTCTTCCCAATGGGCGTCTCAAAAAGAAAATTCATCGGCGCGACCTTTCCTTTTGCTGGATCGGGTCGAGCCCATCACTGTTTTGGCGGAAGTACCGGATGGCCCCCCCATCCGCTTTCAATGGCGGCGTCAACAGCATGAAGTTATTGCCGCTGATGGTCCGGAACGTATTGCCCCTGAATGGTGGCAAACCACCAAGGTTGAGCAATCCTTTCAAACCCGGGATTATTACCGTGTTGAAGATCAGCAAGGACGGCGCTTCTGGCTTTACCGGGATGGGCTTTATAATCGCGAACAGGATCATCCACGCTGGTTTATGCAAGGACTGTTTCCATGAGCACTGGTCCTGAATATGCGGAACTCGCCGTCACCACAAATTTCAGTTTCCTGCACGGCGCCTCTCATCCGGATGAACTGGTCCTCACCGCAGCGGCCCTTGGCGTAAAAGCGATCGCCATTGCAGATCGCAATACATTGGCGGGCGTGGTGCGTGCTCATAAGGAAGCCAAAAATCATGACCTCCAAATCATCATTGGTTGCCGCCTTGTGATGGTGGACGGGTTTGAAATAATCTGCCTCCCGACAAACAAGGCTGCCTATAGCCGTCTGACCCGCTTGCTTTCCCAAGGGAACCTTCGGGCCGAGAAAGGAAATTGCCACCTCACCCTTGATGATGTGCAAATGCACGCCAAAGACCAAATCCTGATCATCATGCCACCGGAAACTCTCGGCGAAGAATTTAAACAGCAAGTCGCTGATTTCGCCTCCCGCTTCAAAGATGGGCATCTGGCCTTAACCCGATATTATGGTCCTCACGACCATAAATATCTGGAAGCACTTTCTGCACTTGCACGTGATCGCGACCTTCTGCCCGTCGCAACGAACAATATTCTCTATCATATTCCCGACCGTCGCCCCCTACAGGATGTCCTGACCTGTATTCGGAACCATACGACTGTTCAAAAAGCAGGACTTTCTTTACGCGCCAATGCAGAACGGCATCTGAAAACACCTTATGAAATCTATCGTTTATTCCCGGGGTTTCCAGATGCCGTTGCCCGAAGCGTTGAGATCGCAAGAAAATGCCGTTTTTCATTGGACGAATTAGCGTATCAATATCCGGACGAACCTTGTGGTGATAGCTCTTCACCACAAGCCGAGCTGGAACGCCTCACCTGGATTGGGGCGGAGGAGCGCTATCCTGACGGAATCCCCGAGAAGGTTCGCAACATCCTGACACATGAACTGTCTCTGATCGGTGGCCTTAATTACGCCCCCTACTTTCTGACCGTTTACGACATTGTCCGCTTTGCCAGATCTTTAACTCCCCCGATCCTCTGTCAGGGGCGCGGGTCTGCCGCCAACTCTGCGGTTTGCTATTGTCTTGGGGTGACCTCGGTGAACCCGACAGAGGTGGATCTGTTGTTCGAACGTTTTGTCTCAGCGGAGCGGGATGAGCCGCCGGATATCGATGTGGATTTCGAACATGAACGCCGAGAAGAGGTTATTCAGTACATTTACAACCGATATGGTCGCCACCGCGCGGGCCTTGCGGCAACCGTTGTTACCTACCGTACCCGCAGTGCTGTCCGAGAGGTCGGCAAGGCCATGGGTCTTTCAGAAGATGTGGTGGCTGCCCTCGCCAGCAATGTATGGGGGCATAGTTCTACTGGATTAAGCTGGGAAGATGCGGCCCGGATCGGAATTGGTAAGGGCGACAAAACGGTTAGTCAAACCTTACAACTCAGTCAGATGCTTATTGGGTTTCCCCGGCACCTGTCGCAACATGTAGGTGGCTTTGTCATTACACGCGACCCTCTTATTGATCTGTCTCCCATTTCCAATGCGGCCATGGAGAACCGAACGGTTGTTGAGTGGGATAAGGATGATCTGGATGCCTTGGGGATTTTGAAGATTGATGTCCTCTCCCTTGGGATGTTGACCTGTATTCGCAAAGCTTTTGACCTTCTGGAAGATCATTATCATTACCCTATGTCATTGGCTGGTATCCCCCGCGATGACGCCCCCACATATGACATGATCCAGAAAGCAGATACAGTTGGTGTTTTCCAAATTGAAAGCCGGGCGCAAATGTCCATGCTGCCCCGCCTGCGACCTGAAAACTTCTATGATCTGGTAATTGAGATCGCCATCGTTCGCCCCGGCCCTATCCAGGGCGACATGGTGCATCCTTACCTTCGGCGCAGGCAAGGGTTGGAAGAGGTCACATATCCATCTGAAGAATTGCGATCCGTCCTTGAGAAAACCAAAGGTGTTCCGTTGTTTCAGGAACAGGCCATGCAGATCGCTATGGTCGGTGCGGGTTTTACCGCCGAAGAAGCCGATGGACTTCGCCGCGCCATGGCAACCTTCAAACGCACTGGTGATATCGGTAATTTCAAAGAGAAGTTTTTGAACGGCATGACATCTCGCGGGTATGAGCCTGAATTTGCGGATCAATGCTTCCGGCAGATTGAAGGGTTCAGTGATTATGGTTTTCCCGAAAGTCATTCCGCCAGCTTTGCCCTGCTTGCCTATGCTTCCGCCTGGCTTAAATGCCATTACCCTGATGTCTTTTGCGCAGCTATCCTAAATTCACAGCCAATGGGTTTTTATTCCGCGGCCTCTTTGGTGCGGGATTTCCGGGAACATGGCGGTACGGTTCTCGCGGCTGACATTAATTTCAGTCATTGGGATAATATGCTGGAACCTTCTGAGGAAGAAACGGGAGTTCATATCCCGGTCAGGCTTGGATTTCGGCAAATCAGTGGCTTTAGAGCAGAAGAAGCAGGCAAACTCCTTGTCGCCCGCCTTGACGGGTTTGACAGCATCAGAGATCTTTATTTTCGTGCTGGATTGGAGATGCGTTCTCTTGAACTGCTCGCGGGGGCAGATGCGTTTCGGTCCATTGGCCTTGACAGGCGGGAAGCTCTTTGGGCTGTGAAAGGACTGTCAGGACAAGGTAAAGGTCGCGCGGCACCAGAAGACCTACCGCTGTTTGCCTCCGCCCGCGCCGAAAAAGAAGCTTTACAAAAAGAAGCTGAAATGCGGCTTCCGTCCATGCCACTTGGGCAACATGTGGTGGAAGATTATGCCACCTTAAGATTATCCTTGAAAGCTCACCCTATTTCTTTTCTAAGGGACTCACTCCGGCCCAAAGGGGTGATTACAACCGAAAACCTGCAGCGCGTTAAAAATGGACAGCGGGTGAATGTGGCGGGTTTGATCCTGGCCCGGCAGCGTCCGGGGACTGCCGCCGGTGTTATCTTCATGACATTGGAAGATGAAACCGGAACCGCCAACGTCATTGTCTGGCCCAAGAAATTCGAAATTTATCGGCGTGTTGTGCTTTCCGCCCGCGTTGTCAGAATTGAAGGAGAAATCCAAACGGAGCAAAATGTAATCCACCTGATCACCCATCATATGGAAGACCTTAGCCATCGGCTTTCTGAATTGATGGAGGAAGCGCCGGAAAAACCAACCATCAAGCAGGAAACTATGAAGCCAAATCTGTGGCGTCATCCTCGCACCACCCAAGTGATGCCAAAGGGGAGAAATTTTCACTAAATGCCTCCGCCCCTACAAAAACAAATACAAACCGGCCCCATGGATTGCTAGTATCTGAAGATCTTAATTCAGCTTCCAAGTGATCATGTTATCGCCGATTAATTTTGTCAGACAGCGGATTGAAAAGGAAATCTTCAATCACACCGGCATTACCCTGAAAGGGGTGAGCTATGACATGCCCAAAGGTGATCCGGGACTTTTTGGCCCGGACAGTGCCTGCTGGCAGGTTCATCGGGATTTCACCTCTATGCTGTCCGGCGGGTTTTCTGCATTGCTGCTGCAAATGCTGCATCCGCTTGCCCTTGCGGGTGTCTGGGACCATTCCAACTTTCGCGACGATATGCTTGGACGCCTAAAACGTACCGCCCAATTTGTTGCTGCCACCACCTTTGGCAACACAGAAGATGCCAATACCCTTATTGCCAAAGTGCGGGCAATCCACGAAAAAGTCGAAGGGCTTGCGCCCGATGGCCGCCCTTACAGCGCGATGGATCCCGAATTATTATCCTGGGTGCATGTGGCTGAATCTTATAGTTTCTTAAATGCCCGACAGCTTTTCTTCACGCCCAAACTCTCCCCGGCTGATCAGGATCGGTATTTTAAAGAATATGCCCATGTGGCACGAGAATTGGGCGCAGAAAATGTTCCGACAAGCGTTAAGGAAATTGAAGAGTATTTGCAGAAGAAAATCCCGGAACTGGTTTATGACGACAGAACCGCAGAGGTTTTCCAAATACTGTCGCGCCCCAATGTGGGAAACGAACTTCAACGATTTTATGCACGGCAAGCCATGGCTGCGGCTTATTATCTGCTCCCCGATTTTGCGAAAGATCTATATCCTGATGTTAGTCTTCACCGCCAAATGCGCGGTATCAAATCACTGAAGACAATTGCCCCCATGTTAAGATGGTCGGTTAGAAATGGTGCCTACGCCCGCGCCCTCAGACGCCTTGGCAGAGAACCTTAACCTAACGCGACAATCCGAGAAATGTCCCACCGCTGCGTTTGGCAACTTCCCTCATCAGGGTCGCAAACCGGCCTGTATTGCCAACAGACATAAATCCAATTGCGTGAATTTTTGCAAGCGGTTTACCGCTCACCCGGTTTGTATTCAGCTTCTCCAGCTGGTCAATGACGGTGCCGTAGGAAGCACCGCTATATTCATCGCCAATGATGTAAATGGAAAGAGAGGAAGAAGGGTTCGCATACTTCTTCAACGCAACGCCAAGGCCTTCTACCGGGCTACTGTTGGAATTAATCCGCCAATTAGACAGGAGCTTAAAAACATTTTTTCGGCGGCCATCTGTATCTGGTATCCACTTGCCATTATAGGCAGACACCAGATGCAGTCCGTTATCATTCAGGATTTGAAACCCCTTAACTTTGGGATGGATTTCCAAAACCTTCTGCATCTCCGACATGACACGTCCCCAAATGGACTGCATACTGCCCGAGGTATCCACAATGAAGAGAACATAATCACTATCAACGGGAATGCCACCAACCTCGTCATCTCGTTTCTTGGTGTTCGACGATGGACTAATGCTCGCTCTGTTAAGCGACTCTTCTACCAGCGCAAGACCTTCCAAACTGTCTTTTGCTTCAGCTGTTTTCTTGACCGCGTCAGATTTTGATCTGGCAAGAGCCGCACTCTTATCGGCACCTGCACTTAAAGCAGATTCCGTTTTTGCCACCTCATCTGATTTATCATCAATCCGGTTCTTTAGTGTGGCGATTGTCTGTTCCAGCGCCGTGATTTCAGCAACGATTTGCTCAGCACTTTCAATAGAACTTTTGGAGACATCCTGTCCCGGCTTGGCAACCAGGATCAGCAAGACAACAGCGCCGAACCCACAGGTAATCAGATCCAGAAAGGCCAGACTGAATATCTCAGTATTTCTGTTTCTTCGTTTCATGGCCAACTCACCGCAGGGCTAATCATGAGCCCCCCTGTGGAATAGGTCCACGCCCACATTAAAGGGGCCGCTTCCGGATCTCCCTCCAAGGGCAGCAAGACCACATTTAAAGGCGTTCGCCTTGTGAAACCTGCCTTCTTAACCGTGTGGACGAAAAGCCGTGATCGACAATTTCCCGATATGGTGCTCGATTTACCGAAAAGAGCGGAACATTTTGCAAAAGGGTTCAGGCTCTTGAAATTGGAAGTTCCTTTCGTCGGCAACCCATCTGTCACCACATAGTAGTTTGTTGGCCGGCCAGATAATTTTTTTGCAGCATCCAGCGCCCCTTCTAGATTGGTGCCGCCGCTTGGCACAATCTGATCCATTTCGTCAAAGACTTGCTGAACTGATGATGTATCAGCGCCCTTAAACCAATCGGATG
Organism: Sneathiella sp. P13V-1; assembly: GCF_015143595.1. Taxonomy (NCBI): domain Bacteria; kingdom Pseudomonadati; phylum Pseudomonadota; class Alphaproteobacteria; order Sneathiellales; family Sneathiellaceae; genus Sneathiella; species Sneathiella sp. P13V-1. Next base: position 82,143 of record NZ_WYEU01000006.1, read on the forward strand.
GCCCGATCGGGTTTACCTTCTCACTAAAGCCCAAGAAATAGGCTTCTGATCCTTTGGGAATGCGGTTGGCTAGCCATTTGACAATGCGTTTTGTCCGCTGCCATTTTGGGCCCTTCTGCTTTTCTGTATCACTGCCAGTTTTGCGCCCAATAATATCAACCAGTCTTTCATCCGTCATGGAGGCGCTTGTATCAATCAAAAAGGCTATTCGGCGACCTTCAACCTTCAATCCCATAAGGTACTCTTCTTCACCGCCTTCATCTGATTGAACGACGTCATCCTTCTTCAGGGGCGGTTTATTGATGATCCTTTCTTTGACTTCATCTACTTCCTTTTTGATGTCGTCATTGGTCTGGGATATGTCTTGCAGTTCCTTGGCAAGTTCCTGATTGTTCTGCAACAATTTCGCAAGTTCAGATTTTAGCTCGGAAAGTTTCTTTTCTTGGCCCAAGGCTTCCTTATCCAGCGCCGCTTTTTGTTCCTGCCTTGCGCCCAATTCCTTAATCAGTGCGTCGATATCGATGGGGTCTTCCTCAGGCTGCAATTTTAGAAGAATGAGAATAAGAACCGCTGCACCAAGACCGCAGGCCATGATGTCCAGAAAAGAGAGGTTAAAACCTTCTGTTTCGCGGCGACGACGCATTATGATTTACTTGCTAATTCTATTGAGCAAAAATTTCTCGCAGTAGGTCTGCGTTTGGATTAGCTGTCCATCCTGCAACCTGAGAAGCGCATGGAGTAAAAGCATAAGGATCACCGAAACACAGAGCGCAACCAATGTAGAGTTAAAGGCAACCCCGAGGCTGTCGGTCATTAACGTAATATCCCCAGCCAACGCTTCATCAGCTTGAGTAAGGGCCTGACCAATACCACGAACAGTACCGATAAAGCCGATGGACGGGATAGCCCAAATGATGAAGCGGATCATGGTGTTTTCCGCCTCCTGACGCATCGCAAGACCATCCACACTGAGAGAGATCGCCTCTGATGTATTGTGAACATCATCCGTCATCAGATAGCGCCGAATGCTGGATAGAAGGGTTTCAACAACAGGAGTGTCCAAAAAGCGCTGTGGCAGTTTTTCTATTTCCTGCATTGTCTGGCGCAGCGTATCCTTTTCATCGCTTTCCTCGTCACTTTTGCCAATCATTTCACCGACAAAATCGATGGAGTAAATGTGGCTGTCGTTCCAGATTGCCCAGAATTTACCTGCCATAATCAACAAGCACCACAAAGCCAACGTGACACAAATCTGCTGTTCCACGTCTTTCAGGATAACTGTCAATGTTTGCGGCGCAGACTCACCCGCAGCTTTGGCCGCTTCTACCAATCTGGTGGCTTCTGGCGTGATATAGGCTTCATAAATCAAATGCACAAATCCAGCGCAAAGAACCAATAGCAGTAACGGGATGATTATTTTTTTCATTTAAATATCCACCGGAAATGAAACGGGGGAGCTGAGATCCAGTAACTTTCCACCTGTTGCAGCGTTAGTTATGCCCGCGACCAAAATCACTGTCCCCAAAACAGCCCCGATCGTGACAATCACTTTCAGAATTTTCTGTTTCATTCCTCTTCTCCGTAAAGATATCGGCCAATCCGGAATCCGATCGTAGCTTTTGCCTCTTTAGCAGGTGCGCGATAGGCCGGTCGTATCTCCGTCATGTTACCTGAGTTGAAATTGGCGCCTTTGGTCATATGTTGATAGCCTTCAGCATCACCCATCGGATCCACAAGTTTATCTGTCTCATTTGGCGGTACCAGACTATAGTAATCATGCACCCATTCAGACACATTTCCAAACATATCATAGAGACCTGATTTCTCTGGTGGGAAGGACTTTACCGGGGCAACGCCAGCAAATTTGTCCACATAGTTTGGAATATAAAACCGCGCTTTTCCTTTAGCGCTTTCATCGGCCACGTTACCCGCGTCCTTTGGAACGACAGGTTTATCACCCCAATGGAATATTGTCTGCTTTGACTTGCCTGCTTTGCGGGCAAGCCATTCCCACTCTGCCTCGGTCAACAACCGATATCCATTGGACATCTTGTCAAAGCCCGCAACTTGCCCATTTTTGATCTTGTAAAATTCAGAGATCCCTTCCAATCGGCTTAACCAATTGCAATAAACGGCTGCAGTATTCCACTCGATCCCGACCACAGGAAGGTTACCGTTGCCCCCGCTTTTTTTAAATCCGCTGAACTGTGAAATCGTTACCTCGCTTTCAGAGGCATAGAAATGGCGCCTTAAAGTAACTTTGCGAATAAACTCATTCGCACGTTGTCCTTTCTGGTCTCGCGGCGCCCCCATCACAACTTCATTAGGCTTAAACAGGACCATAACCTGACCTGCTTTGGTTATGTATTTTGGTTTCGCAGCCGCAAGCTTGGCTTCTTTTTCCGTTTTGAGATTAAAGTGAACTTTCTTTTGTCCATTTGGTGAAGGCTTGATGATCTTAGTCTGCGAAGCATACCCTTGCCGAACGGCCTTCACCCCTTGACGGTACGCTGGCAGACGAAGCGTAATTGGTGTTTTTCCGTAGGGCTTGCCTTCAATCATCACTTCAGCCACTGGTGTCGAAGTGATCCGCACCTCACCGATTTGGAGCTTCAACGATAGATCTACGTCCTTACTTTCCGCTGGTTTGAAAACCAATTTTTGCTCCTGAGTGCCATACCCTTCCTTTGTGTATTTCAGGTAGTAGTTACGCCCCGGTGTCACCGTTAGTCGTTTCTCAGGCGAGATTTCTTTACCATTGAGGGTTAGCTTCCCATCCTCCGGAGAAACCTTTACTCTTAAAGAAGCCGGTTGAAGTTCTAAACGATAATTGCGGACAATTTCTGTTCTTGTATTTGTGATTTCAAGGTTTTCTCGGATCGTCTGATATCCTTGTTTAGCCACCTCAACATCATAGCTCCCCCCATCCACCTCTGCAGAGTATGGTAAGTTTGAAATCGGCTCTCCGTTTAATGTGACCGATGTGGCATCAGGATCCACTGACAATCCAATTGTCCCTTTCACTGAGGACAATTGGATGTCTTTTTCAATCACCTCACCTCTACCTGCTTTTAGTGTCTCTTTGTGAGGCAACAGGTACGGATGAGTAATTTCCAGATCATAATCCCCAGCTTGAAGTTCCTGTTCAAAAACATCTCCCGAGGCAAATTGGGTATCGTTTAATCTCCAACTCACATCCGTATATTTTGCAACGACCCGCAATTTCAGTATGGCTGGCTTTTCTTCAAGGGCTATCTCAAGAACCGTATTTTCTTCCTCAGGCTCAACTGTTTTTTCCAACGGTTTAAAGCCATCGGCTTGAACCCTGATTTCAGGAAAACGGGTGAACGAAAAAAGTGTATCCCCTGCATAAAACGCAATTCCACCCTCTACAGAGACATTGGCGAGAGGTCGCGCATCATCCGGTGTGATTTTGAGGATTGTCGTTTTCAAAAGGAAAAGCAGGATAAAAATGGCTCCCGCTACGACCACAAGTCCAGAAACCAAAGTAACCAACAAAACCTGCTGTCGGCGCGCGGCTTGCTCAAGTTGTTCTTTAAATTCGCTCATCGACTATCACAACTACCTCTACGGCACTGTCACCAGGCTTTACCTTTAACGAAACGGCTTTCACCCGAAAGCCCTCACGCCGTCCTTCAAATACATACTGTCCCGGTTTCAGTCTGATTTTGTACTCATCAACCACACCAACTTGCCCAACACCCTTAACGGAAACATGCGTTTTCTTGTCGGATCTGACCACAATCTCAACAGGCATATTGTAGTCTTCGATGTTTTTCTTCAACAAATTGGAAGTGTAGGTTAACTGCTTGCTAAGTGACGTAAAAGCCGCAGCAGATTTCAGCGCCGCTTCCGCATTTGCCTTTACTCCTTCATTTGTCAGTCGTTCTGGTTCATTAAGAAAGTTTTGAACTGCCTTTTCATGCTTTAGCACAGCAGACGCCAACTCTACTCCTTGTGCGACTGTCCCGTCATCGGGCCTTAGTTGTAGCGCTCCTTGAAAGGCGGTCAATGCGGCCTGCCAGTTTTCTGACGCCAAAGCTTTTTCAGCATCACTCATCAGAACTTCAAAGGCTAGATCTTTCAGAATTTTCTTCTTTAGATCACGAAGCTCTTGCAGCTCTGCGCGATCCTTAAACAGCTTTTCAGCGAATTTCAATTCCTTATCAAGCGCTCTTAAATCTTCTTTTCGGGCAGCCTCATAACCTCTGGCTATACTTCTCTCAAACGCTTGATTTTTTAAGATTTCAGTGATCTCTTTCGCACGTTCCACATAGGCAGTTCTTGAAGGATCTAATTCTACAATTTTAAGAGAAAGAAGTCGCTCTTGCTCCAGATTATTCTCTGTAGCAGCGCTTTCTGCCTGCTCAATCAGCGGAACAATTTTTTGCAGCTGCTCAATTTTGGGCCGAAGCTCAAGAGCTTCTTGAGAGGTCGGTTTGAGAGCAAGCGCATGTTTAATATTGAAGTCAGCATCTTCGAAATTGTCAGCTTGATAAGAAGATAGAGCTTTATCATAAGCTGATTGATATTCCCCGTTGAATTCAGAAATTGCATTGCTGGATTTTTCAAGCAGATCAGCCGCTATAGTAAAAGCATCATCTATTTTTTTCCGGGCCAACTGATCAACGATCTTTTTTTTACTCCCGAGCAATTCTTTTTGACGTTCTGGAGCCCACTTACCAAATGAATCTGAACTCAGTGTTTCCTCAAACTCCTTCTCAAAGCGCGTCATCATTTCCAAGACATCGCTGTGACTATACTGAGGTTCGACTTTTTCTTTTTTTACGATTTTTGAAGTTGGTACTTTCTTCTCTGAAATTATCTTTGAAGAAGAATTCTCAGCCTTTTCCTCAAGAGGTTGCTGCGTTGGGCTGATACCTTCTGTCACGCCGATATTTTCAACTCTTTGCATCACAACAAAAAGAGCAGCCGCCAGCGCGATGATCGCAATGATCAATCCGCCCACCAACATTTGTTGCCGGGATCTTTTGGCCGCCTCTTCAAGTTTATTTTCAAACATAGGCCGACTTACAACTGCTTAACGGGCGTCTTTTCCTGCTCATAGATTGATTTCAGAAATTCTCGCCACTCTGAAAACTGCTCAGCGGCATTACCGGTTAACTCTTTGGTTTTACCCTCAAATTCAACAACCTGTGGTGCCAACTCTGCATCAATGGATTCGCCCATCTCGTCCAATGTGTCGGCGTGAAGCTTGGATTCTTCATTGCTGCGGAAAGCTGCACCGAAAGCGGCTACGGCTCCTGCGCCTGCGGCAAAACCACCCGCCATCGCAGCAGCAGATCCGCCGGAACTATTGCTGTTGCCAGCCGCTGCTGCCAAACCAATAGCGAGGATCATCAGCAGCCCCCCTGCAACGGCACGCGCTGTGGCTGCAGATTCCGCTTCTTCAAAAGCAACCTGTTCTTCTCGGGCCTTCTGTTGCCAAAGGGTATAGCTTTCCTCCATCTTTGCATTGAATTCTTCATAATGTGTTTGAAGATTATCCACATACAATTGATCGCGGATCCGTATCGCACGAATACGTTTGAGCATCGGGTCAGTTTCACTTGGCAGGCTGACCAGCTCAAAGCGCCCCTCTTCTTCTTTCAAATGCTCCTTAAATGCTTCTTCCGAAAAGTTATTCGCAAAACGCATTTCGGTAACTTTTTGCAAAAGAGCAAGGTCGGTCCCATCAACACCTTTTAGGCGCTCCACCAAATCTTTCGCAGCTTCTTCAAAGACCGGGCTGTACGCATCTTTTCCTTTATTGCGAAGATTATTATGGAACCTTTCACTCACTTCGTGTTCGTAACTGCTCGTATACCATTTAGATCCGGAAATATCGTAGACATCCACTCGAATGCCAACATCTTTTCCGTTAGATTCAAGTATCTTACCGAGAATATAAACATCACCAGTGGCTTCCGAGTCGGGTGAAACTCGAACCGCACCAAATTGTTCCGTTTTCTCCAGTTCCTCTTTCATCATTAAGGCGAAACGCACAGCTTCCGCCCGTCGCAATTCTGGCCAAATGCGAGCTTCAGCCATTTCCTCATCTGTTTGAGGAATACCTGGATCAAAAACGGGAACAATAATGTCCAGTTTAGTTTGTGCTTTAGGAACAGTTTTAATGGCCTCACTTCGAAGCTGACCAGATGTCTTGGGTCCCACAGAACCCGTCATACCAGGTGTCACGCAACTGGTTAGAAAAAAGCAAAAAATGGCAACCCAGCCAATAACTACACGCATATTCCTATCCCCTATGAAACTCCTGATCAGGAGTTCGGTATCCCCTTCAACTTACGATATTCTTCCCACAAACGTTCCCTTTTTTCAGGATCCGGCTCATTCATAGCTGCTTCGCGAACCTTCTTCTGAAGAATGTCGTCATTATTAGCAGGCGGTATATCATCGGGTATTTTACCGTTAGGCAATACCCTTGGCATAACTTGAGGAACTTGCCCCTCCTCTGCCTCTTCTTCTGCCGCTTCAGCCGGTGCAACCGCGACCTTGGGTGTTTCTGTTCCCTGCAAATCTGAGGAAGCAGTGGAACTCGCGCTTCCAGACCCACCATCAGAGGTGCCACTTCCAGCTCCTCCTCCGCTTGCGCTTTGACCTCCGCCTGACTGAGCATCCTCAGTCATACAATCATCATATCGGTTGAGAGCATCAAATAAAGCGCGATCCATCGCCCTCAAAGTCTCTTCGCGTGTTTGGGTACTATTGGAATCGTAGTGAATACTACTATCCCCGCAATCGCTCTTTGTTTGCGCAATCGCTGATCCGCCGAATAACAAAACCGGCAATATAACCAAACAACAGTATCTCAACCGCGCCTCCACACAAATAAAGAGTATTGAATTTTATTACGTTCTCACATGCAGGTCAATTTTCACTGAAAGGAAACTCGTCTCTGATCAAAACAAAGCTCAAATTAGTACACCAATATGAAATAAGTAGGGCAGTCCACATCATTTGAATAATGGTCTATTCTTCTTCGTCACATACTTGACTCGTTAAACGATTTCTGTTTTTTAATTAAACGTTCATTTAACAAAGAGTAGATTAAGATGCCCAAAGTTGGGATGCCTAAAATTCGGATCCCGCAGTTGATTGAAGCGACCATGTCAGTCATCAATGATGTGGGCATTCATAATGCTTCGGTTGCTGCGATTGGAAAATACGCTAGCGTCTCCCCTGCCATTATCAATCACTATTTTGGGGGCAAGGCCGGCCTTTTGGAAGCGACCATGCGGCACGTCTTGAAAAGGCTCTCCAACGCAATTAACCTCCGCCTAAAGGAAGCTGAAACAGCCGATGTTGCGGATAGGGTCATGGCAATTATTGACGGCAATTTCGACCCTGAACAAATGGACCCAAGATATACAAAGACCTGGCTGACTTTTTGGTGCCAAGCCATGCACAAACCAGAGCTTTACCGACTTCAACAGATTAACAACAAACGTCTGCTGTCCTATTTAAGGTATGAGTTCAAGAAGCATGTGTCTCACGAGCAGGCCGTTTTTATTTCCCACGGCGTCGCCTCACTTATCGATGGCATATGGCTTCGAAGCGCCTTGTCACCATCTGATTTTGACCATGATCACGCGCGCAGCCTTATCTTAAAATTCATCGAAGCAAACTTGACAAAAGAAACCTGGATTACAGCTGGTTTCCATAAACATATTTGAGCCCATCATGACTATTATTCACAGCTTTGTTGACGGCGATTACTGGCCTCAGCAATCACCAGAAGTCTTTCAGACAAGCAATCCGGCCACAGGTAAGGTTCTTGCAACCGTCGCGCAAGCCGACCAGGCGACCATAGAGGCGGCCGTATCCAGTGCCGTAAAAGGACAAGCCATCTGGGCAGCCCTTCCAGCCGTGGAACGGGGCCGTATCATGCTAAAAGCGGTGCAAATTCTTCGTGAGCGCAATGATGAATTGGCCTTGCTGGAAGTTCAGGATACCGGCAAGCCATTACAAGAAGCGAACATCGTTGATATTATGTCTGGGGCTGATGTTATCGAATATTATGCGGGCCTTGCGGATAAGATACAGGGCGATTATCAACAACTCTCCGCTTCTCAATCCTTCCACACGCGCCGCGAACCGCTCGGGGTGTGCGCAGGAATTGGCGCTTGGAATTATCCTATTCAAATCGCGTGTTGGAAATCGGCCCCCGCTCTTGCCGCCGGAAACGCGATGATTTTCAAGCCGTCAGAGGAAACACCACTTACGGCATTGAAATTGGCAGAAATTTACAAAGAGGCTGGCGTCCCTGATGGAGTGTTTAATGTAGTTCAGGGAGATTACCGTGTCGGTCAAATGCTCACAGCACATCCGGAAATTGCGAAAGTTTCCTTCACTGGCGAGAGCGGTACCGGAAAGACGGTTATGGCGGATAGTAGCCAGAGCCTCAAACAGGTGACAATGGAACTTGGTGGCAAGTCCCCGCTGATTATTTTTGAAGATTTCCCATTGGAACAAGCCATCACGGGGGCCATGCTCGCAAACTTTTATACCCAAGGTGAAGTTTGCACCCATGGGACACGGGTCTATGTCCAGCGCAGTATATATGATGCGTTTCTCGCGCGTCTCAAAACGCGTACAGAGGATCTTATCGTCGGCGACCCGCAAGATCCAGCAACCCAGGTCGGTGCACTTATTTCAAAAGGTCATCTGGAAAAAGTCCTTGGATATATTGAAGAGGGGAAGACATCTGGCGCGCGATTGCTTTGCGGCGGCCATCGCGTAGCAACAGAGGGCCTTGAGAAAGGGAACTTTGTTGAGCCTACCGTTTTTGCTGATTGCACTGAAGACATGAGCATCGTCCGGGAAGAAATTTTCGGCCCAGTCATGTGTGTCATGCCCTTCGATAACGAAGAGGAAGTGATAAAACGCGCCAATGACACCCCTTATGGTCTTGCGGCTGGTGTCTTCACCAAAGATATTTCACGCGCTCATAGAGTAATCAACCAAATGAAGGCCGGTATCTGTTGGATCAACACTTGGGGAAACTCCCCTGCGGAGATGCCCGTCGGTGGCTATAAACAATCTGGGATCGGACGTGAAAACGGTATCGAAACCCTGCATCACTATACGCAGTTAAAGAGCGTATTTGTTGAACTGGACGACCTGCCCGAGAGTTACTGATTATTATGGAACTCAATTTCGATTACATTATCGTTGGGGCAGGATCCGCAGGGTGCGTACTTGCGGATCGCTTGAGCAAAGATGGTAAAAACCGCGTTCTCCTGTTGGAGAAAGGCGGAAGCGACCGACATATCTTCATCCAAATGCCAACCGCCCTGTCTTATCCAATGAACATGGAGCGGTTTTGTTGGCCATTTCATAGTGTCAATGAAGTTGGTTTGGACGGCAGATCCCTTCACACACCACGCGGCAAAACCCTTGGTGGGTCGTCTTCCATTAACGGGATGGTTTATGTACGTGGCCATGCTGAAGATTTCAACCAGTGGCAGGAACAAGGCGCAGACGGATGGTCATACGAGGACTGCCTGCCCTATTTTAAACGTGCCGAAAGTTGGATGGGTGGGGCCGATGAATATCGCGGCGGGGCTGGTCCTGTGGGTACGTGTAATGGCAATAATATGCAGAAAAACCCACTATATCAGGCCTTTATCGATGCAGGCGTAGAAGCCGGATATGGTCATACGGATGACTATAACGGATACCGACAAGAAGGTTTCGGCCCCATGCATATGACGGTCAAAGAGGGGGTTCGAAGTTCAACATCCAATGCTTACCTACGCCGTGCCATGAAACGGGGTAACTTAAGCGTTCTGACCGGGGGGATGTCCCGGCGGATCATCACAAAAGAAATAGAGGGTGAATTAGTCGCAACGGGCATCGAGTTTGAACAAGGCGGAACTATCCAGATCGCATCTGCCAATAAGGAAGTCATTCTGTCTGCGGGTTCTATCGGATCCCCACAACTGCTACAACTATCAGGTATTGGTCCGGCGGATACTTTAAAACAGGCAGGTGTAGAGGTGAAGTTCAGCGCGCCCGGTGTTGGTGCAAATCTGCAGGACCATCTGGAAGTTTATTTTCAGTATGAATGCACGCAGCCCATATCCCTCAACCGAAAGCTCAACCCGTTCAGCAAAGCCCTTATCGGCGCGGAATGGATAATGTTTAAGTCAGGACTTGGTGCCACAAACCACTTTGAATCCTGCGCCTTTATCAGGTCCCGCGCTGGATTGAAATGGCCTGATATTCAGTATCACTTTTTGCCTGCCGCCATGCGATATGACGGGAATGCTGCGTTCAAAGGCGATGGATTTCAGGTACATGTGGGCCCGAACAAACCAGCCTCTCGCGGATCCGTAAATATAAAAAGCCCTAAGCCTGACGCCTTACCTGAAATCAGGTTTAACTATCTCACCGCTGAACAGGATATTGAAGATTGGCGCGCGTGTATCCGCCTGACCCGTGAAATCTTGGGTCAGAATGCACTTAGCCCTTTTCGTGGGAACGAAATTAAACCTGGAACGGACATTCAAACGGATGAGCAGATTGACGCCTGGGTTCGCGAAAATGTTGAAAGTGCTTATCATCCATCTTGCACTGTTAAGATGGGCAGCGCGGAAGACCCCATGGCGGTTTTGGATGCGAAGTGCCGCGTGAGGGGTGTTAGAAGCCTTCGTGTTGTGGATTCATCGATTTTCCCGACCATCACAAACGGAAACTTGAACGCACCAACCATAATGGTGGCGGAAAAGGCAGCAGATACTATTTTGGGTAAGCCTGCCCTTCCCGCCGAAGATGTACCCGTATGGGAACATCCTAACTGGATGAATGAACAGCGATAATCTAGAAATCCTTCAAAAGCCGCGTGGTTTCAGGATCCAGAAAACCTGCAACTGTTGCGTCCGTTTCCAGTTGCAGGGCCCTATGGATGTCAGCGACAGCAGCTATATTCAAAACCCGCTTCATTGCCCTCGTCGACAATGTTGGAAGTGCAGCGAGGCGTTCAGCGACAGCTGTCGCATCTTGCATCAGGTCTTTATCTGCTGAAACACGCCACGCAACCCCTAACTCCTTAAGGGTCGCAGCCTCATATCGATCGCCGAAAAACAGCATTTCACGCGCCTTATTTAGGCCCACAAGGGATGGCAGAAGAGTTGTGACGGCACCGGTCACAAACAGATTTAAGGACACTTCGGGAAAGAACGCTTTTGCACTTTCTCCCCAGATAGGGAAATCGCAATTAATCGCCCATTCAAACCCGCCGCCAACGGCCCATCCATTAATCGCCCCAACAACCGGCTTTGGCCCCATCATGATGGCATGTGTGGCCCTTTGAATGGCGTCAACTAGCTCCCGCGCCTCTTCTTCACTTGCCGGATGGACATGCTCCGCGCGGTCATCCCCGGCACAAAAGGCTTTGCCCGCGCCCGTAAAAATGATGGCCTTTGTTTCAATGTCTTTGTGGGCATCCTCAAATGCTGTGGCAACATCTTCAATAAGATCCCGATTCATGGCATTTAAGCTGCCAGGACGATTAAGGGTAATGGTCCGAACCCCGGGAGCCGTGATGTCACTTAAGACAGTCTTATACTGATAGTCGGTCATTCATAAGTCCTCACCACTCTTTTGGTTTTGCCTTCTGTACGGGGGAGCGCATTAGGGGGCAAAAGTTTAACTTCCGCACTTGCCCCAAGCTTGCTCTTAATAGCGTCTGCTATTCTCTGTCTTAAAATATCCTGCGCCCCACTCTCCTCGTTTAGCTCTGTCTCAATAGGTAAGACATCGTAAGGAGGCGGGTTATCTAGAACGATCCGATACTCACCAGATAATTCTTCAAATTCATTGATTACAGCGGCGACCATGGTGGGGAACATGTTGAGCCCGCGAACGACGATCATATCGTCGGAGCGACCAACAACTCTGAACCGGAACCCGGTGCAACCACATTCACAGGGATCTGTTCCTTGAATTTCAATGATGTCCCCTGTTCTGAAACGAACCAGAGGCTGACATTCTCGAGCCAAATGAGTGAGCACCAACTCACCTTTTGCGCCTGATGTCATTTCAAGAGGTGCCGCTGTATCTGGATCAATCAATTCCGGATGCAAGACATCAGCTGCCAAGAAATGCAGACTGGTGTCGAACGGACATTCGGCCGCGAAATTACAGAAGACATCAGAAACGCCGTAATTGGCATTTCGGGCCTCCATACCCCACACTTCTTTCATGCGGGCACGAAACGCGGGATCATCCACACCAGGCTCCCCGCCAAACAAGCCGATTTTCAATCCTAGATCTTTTGGTTTCAGACCTTGAAACTTACTCGTCAGAACTTGCTCAAGCACCGCGGGGTAAGAAGGTGTACAGGAGATCGCACTAACACCAACTTCCTGAATGGTTCTCACAAGCAATTCAGTTGACCCAACCCCAAAAGGAATGACGAGAGCGCCAGTTTCCTCCAATGTCATATGATCGGTGAGCCCGCCCATCCACATCTGATAATTCAGGCAATGGACAACAGTATGTTCTTCCCCCAATCCGGCAGATGATTGACAGCGACCTCCCACAACCTGAGTAATCAGGCTGTCTTGCTTGGAAAGGGCAAGGTTCATTGCCTGCCCGGTCGTGCCAGACGTTCTATGTAAGCGATTGACGTCTTTTCGGTGTGTTGCCAAGTAATCCCCAAAAGGCGGATGCGCCGCTTGCGAAAGTCGTAATTGGGATTTATCTGACAAAGGGAGTTTGGCAAGATCTTTCAAAGTTTCAGGAACTTCAATTCCATGCCACAACTCTTGATAAAAAGGGGAGTTTTCAAGCACATAGCTCCGTTGCTTAGCCCACAATTCATCTGCGTGAGTTTCAATCTCAGACGATAAAGCTTTATGCCCATTTGGCAGCAAACTCATAAGTCCATCCCCCGTCTCCAGATTTCAGTAAGTGTTTCAATCACCTGATTGTCGTTTGTGGACACCGCCAGCAAATCAGGATCAGAGGAGAGGAACATGTTTGACAAATACTGATCAACCATCCCGCCCAAAGCATAGGCCCTTCGCTTCAATTCAGCAGGCTCAGCCGGCTTACCAAGACGCATCGCCTCATCCACTTTGGCGCGGACAACTCTATCAATCCATTCTTTGTTCAGGCGATGAAACGCCGTTTTGACGTCATTGTTGATCAAATGGTGATGAAGCAAGCACCGCATCAACCCCCGATGATTTTTAAACAGATGGAAATAGGCATCTGTTGCTGCCTTTATCCGATCATTTTCGCCTTCCCCTGATGCTTTCATACGCTCCTGTAGGAAGGAGATAAAAATCTGTAGCAGTTCCTGAAACAAGACATGGCGGTCTTTGAAATAGATATAGAAAGTTCCGTTAGATATGGATGCGGCGGCACAAACTTTGGACACAAGCAGATCCGCAGGTTCAATCTCATCAAGGAGAACACTCGCTGCTGCAATGATATGCAAGCGGGTGCGCTGACCTTTCGGCTTCCCTTCCCCTTCTGTTTTTAAAAAGTCAACAAATCGCATCAATGACACTGGCATATCTTTTCTCATTTTATAAATATGACGTCAGTTTCATTTTTATTATCTGAGTTAGATGAGAATGACAAGACAATAAAAAAACACCGCAAGCGTAATGCCGCGGTGTTTTAAGATCAAATATTGGGTCGCGCTTATTTTCGAAGTGCAGGCAGCCCAACCCCCGTACTTTCAAAACCACCGTCTGCGGCAACGATTTGCCCCGTGACATAAGTCGCTTTGTCAGAGCATAGGAAAACAATCACACTGCCAATTTCAGCTTCAGAACCATAGCGGTTTAACGGGATCGCATCATGATAAGCATCAATAATATCTTGCGTATGGACAGCCATTGCCAGTTTTGTTCGAACAGGTCCCGGGCAAACACAGTTGGCGCGGATACCATATTCGCCAAGCTCCGCCGCTTGTTGTTTCGTCAAATGGATCACAGCCGCTTTGGATGTGCCATAAGCAACCCTCAAGGTTGAAGCACGAAGTCCAGAGATTGACGCAATATTGACGATGCTTCCTTTATTCTTTTTAAGCGCTGGAATGGCTTCCTGAGACATCAGGAATACGCCATCTAGGTTCGTTTCCATGACACGTCGCCAACGAGCAAAATCTGTTTCTTCGATAGGTCCGAAATCAGCTACACCCGCGTTATTGACAAGCGCATCAAGCCCGCCGAAACGCTCTTCAACTTCTTTAAAGAGATCGGCGACGGCTTCCGGATCAGAAACATCAGCGACAATCGGATGCACGTTATCGAGACTTTCGGCGGTGGCGAGCAGCTCTTCGCCGTCCCGGTCCACCATTACGACCTGCCAACCTTCTTCCAGAAACAGTTTTGTCGTCGCGAGGCCTATCCCACGCGCAGAACCTGTCACCAATGCTGTTTTCATGAACGTCACTCCCTCACATTTTCTTTTGAGAATTCATACCGGGGGTAGCATTTCAGGTAAAGGGGAAAGCTCTCAAAACCTCATCAACCTTGCTGCGTCTCACCTCAGGAGCATGTTTACAGAGTCGCTGCGATGGAGATTAAAAGATCGAAAAATGTATTTCCTGCATGGTAATACTACTATAAAATAATTTATTAAACATTTTATACAACGAAAAGATGTTTGCCAGTTAGCGGGAGGCCACTGAATGACAAATCTACAAAGCATAGGTTTCCTGGCTTGTCGTCTATTGGCAGTGTATTTTTTGATAAAATACTCCGAAATACTAACTGGTATTCCCGCTCTACTAATATTTGCAGAAGGGAAAAATCTTCTTTCAGCCCCGCCTTTGTTGTGGTCGATCTTTCTGATAACCGCTGTTTTATTCTTGTGGTTCGGAGCCGGTTTCATTGCCAAAAAACTAGCTCCGTCACAAGTCGATGCTTCCACATCAGTTTCTCTGCCCCTCACCGACGCGCTACCGGCAATTGTAGCACTCATTGGATTGGTTATTTTGATTTCCACTTTGCCTGACTTGTTGGTCTACATTGTTCGTTGGGCGGAGACAGGATGGAAATTCACCCATTATTCAATGGTTAAGATGATTGTTCCAATTTTCATTGGCATCATCTTGATCAAATTCAAGCATTCGATTGCGCGGCTCCTAAAACCCTAGCAAATTTGAAGCATTGCCCCTTTTAGCTTCTTAACAAATTCGGCAGCAGAACCCTCACCCTTTAGATTAACAGCCGATAAGCTCCATTTTTCTTGCGCGCGAAAGAACCAGTATTCAGCAACATACTGCCCTTGCTCAGCGAAGAACACGGTCAGCACTTGTTCCATCCGGTCGCCACAACTCCGCTTTTTAACTACAGAATGACTGAGCGGTTTACCAAGCGGGTTCATTGCTGTGATAATTGATCGCGCTTGTTTTCCACCCTTTTCATAATCATAATCTTTGTAGCGTGCATCTTTCGCAAACTCGGCGTAACTATCACCAAAACCTTCAGCATCCTGATCCATCACTTTTTGATTGAGAACCGCGACCATATCGTCAATTTCATCCGCTTGCACAACCGATACTGATGAAAGGCCTACAAACACCCCAAACAAGATCAATAAACGCCACATCTTTTCGCCCCTCTTAAAACGAATACTTTGCTGCCAATCATTCAACCATCAAATCATTCAATTGTGAAGCGGATATGAAATTCTTTCATGCTGCTTTAACCGGCACCCAGGTTTCAAAATAACTGTTGGCTGAGGTGGGGTCGAAGCGTTGGTCATAGACTTCGATATTGAAACTGGCAGACATTTTATAGCCGGAGCTTGGTAGCCATTCCCCATAAAAGGCATCCAAGGACTCACCCAATTTTTCAAGGGGGCCGTAGTGAGGTAGAACAGCATAAAGTTGCTCAGGCACACTTTCCTCAACTACGTTTGAGATCTCAAGGTCTCCATCTTTCGCATCATATCCCGCAAGATAGAGAAGCTGTCCTTTTTCCCGTTGATCGCTATCGAAAATATATCCGTACCAAGTGGCCACATTATGGTCCTGCGCCATGGTTTCGCGGTTCAATCCGTCCCACAAGTTGGGGATCACTTCAAAATTATTGGCCCCTTCCATGCCATGCCCGTTGAAATAGGCCATGTGACCTTTCAGTTTCAATTCGGGTTTCGTTTTAAGCTCTATGTTCATTGCCTTGCTCCACTCTCTGGTTTTGGGAATAAACAGTTCAAAAGAAACCTGGCTCGGCTTACCGTTCAATCGATATTGCCTTGGCGTCATCTTAAAACGCTCTTTGAAGGAACGGGTAAAAGCCTCCTGCGAGTTAAAACCGCAGGCAATGGCGATATCCAAAATTCCGGTATCAGAACCAATAAGCATCTCAGCACCACGCGAGAGTTTGTAAGCGCGTAGATACTCCCCAAGGGATGTCGTCGTCAGAGCGAGGAATGTGCGCTGCAACTGCCACCGGGAAAGCCTCATATCTTCAGACAAACGCGCAACGCTTATCTCGTCCAATTCATAATTGGCAACAAGATCAATTAGTTTTTCCAATTGCCGAACGGCTGCGCTCATCCTTTTCCTCCTGAACTGTGAGCATACAGTAACGAGGATCGGATTTGCAGTTTTGATAGTTTGGGGCAGAGCTTCAAAAAAACAGACTTGACAGTTAGGTTATTTTATTGATGTTACGTTATAACATTACTTTCAGGAATAATAACAAATGAAGTCTTTAAAATTTCTGCCGTCGCTTGCAGTGTTTTTAATGCCAGCAGTCGCGGCCGCGGGTGGTGGCCACAATCACGATCATGATCACCATGGGCACAAACATGATCACGGCCATGGACATGCGCACGACAACCATGATGATGGCCTCAAAAGTGGCTTTTACGGTGACCTGCACCTGCAGGTTTTCTTTGATCACATCTATAGTGCGGCTGAGTCTGATGAGGAAATTAACGAGGCTTACACCCATTCTCATTTTCAACTTGGATATGGCTTTGGTAATGGTCTTTCCATCAATTCAAACATTGAATTAGAAGGGGAACCTGCAGGACATGACCACGGCGGCGGCGGTGCTGTTTTGGATGGCACCGATCGTTTTTTTGAAGACACACCTTTATTCATCCGCGAACTCACCATCAATTACGACCATGAGTATTTTGGCGTCTACGCGGGTAAGTTTGATCCTGTCGTCAGCTTTGATAAGCATGCAATGCCAGGCATCTACGGCTATCAGGTTGTAGATGAATACGATGTTCGTGAAAAAATAGGCTTTGGTGGTTATGGCCGCTACGATGCTGGCAATTTCGGAACCCACCGTTTGGATATCAGCACTTTCTTCGCTGACACCACCTTCATGAGCAACTCTGTTCTGTATCAGCGCGGTGATGTGGACAAAGAAGATGGGAGTGTTTCCAACACCGAAAATTTCTCTTCATTCGCCATTTCTCTCGGTGGGTCTGATTTCCATTCAGACAGCAGCGTTGTTCCAGAAGGTCTTTCCTATCGGGTCGGCTTTGCCCATCAGGCAAAGGGCGAAGGAGACGAAAAGGATGAGAACCGCTATACGGTTTCAGGTCAATACGAACACAGCTTCAATGACAGCTGGCGCGGACGACTATTGGGTGAGGTTGTCCATATCGACCACCTGAACGGTGAAGCCCCTCATGACCGGACATATTACACCGCCGGTGCAGAGCTTGGTTACAATCAGTGGGTACTGGGATCAACATACACTTACGTTCATAACGACAACCCGGATGAGCCTGATGAGGATCAAGATGGAGAGTTTTTCCAAGCCTCCCTCGCCTACACCTTTGATATCGGCATCACTCTCGGGGCTGGTTACCGCTTCCAGGAAGAAGAAGGGGAGCGAAATCATCGCATCGGCGCCATGGTTGGATACACACTTGCGTTCTAAGTAAGGCCTGTCGCTTATTTTGGAACATTACACCAGCCCCGTAACCGGGGCTGGCATTCCCATTTTGGAAGGGACGTTAAAATGATGGCTGAAAAACTCAAATCTATCGAAATCGATCACTTTAACGATGGCGTCTATGGCTGCCAGACGATCGAGGATCTTTCAGCCATTAAACGGCAAGATGTTGAACTTGCCGTATGGTCCCGCAATCTGTCTCAAGCTTTCCAATCCTGGATCAACCAGATTGACCCGATAACCCTTCCAGACCTTCGGCTTCTGTTAAGACCTGAAGACCTTGAAGCGGCTTTAACACCACTCCTGAATGCATGCGGCCTACCCCGCGGCGAAATGCGCGATTATCTATTGGAAGATATCGATAGGCTTGTGCAGGCGTTTTCGGACATCAGTGGTAGCGAATATGTAGATGTGAGGCTGGAACGCGTCACAAATGATGCTTGCTGGAAATTCCATCGCGATTGCGTCGAAGCCCGCCTCATTACGACTTATCGCGGCCCCTCCACTGAGTGGGTTCAGCATTTTCAAGCAGCTGAAGCACTGGAAAAGCAAAAAGACTATCAAGGGCCCCTTGAACAATTTGATTTGTTCGACGTTGCTTTCTTTAAGGGAAGCTGCGCCGGATCAGGAAGCGGCATTGTCCATCGCTCCCCACCCATTTCAGGTACTGATCAGACACGCCTAATTCTTTGCTTAAACCAGCCTTCCACAGCGTCTCCAGATTATTGGAGATGAACCTTCCCAATATAAGGATAAAGAATAGCAAATATCTTAAAGACACTTATACTCTCTCTTTTTTATTGATGCCGTCAAACTTAAGAAATACATCGGTCTCTTAAGAATTTTCAGTGCATCCAAATTGATTGAGTTAGTGAAGCCGCACCATGCAAGAGAAGCCGTCCCAATTTCGATATGATATTAACGCTCTGCGAGCGATCGCTGTCTTAAGCGTTCTTCTTTATCATTTCGATGTTTCAGGTTTTGACGGTGGTTTTGTAGGCGTTGACGTTTTCTTCGTAATATCCGGCTTTTTGATGACGGACATCATCTCCACAAGAATTTCCTCTGGACAATTCAACCTGAAAGATTTCTATCGCGCGCGAATACAGCGTATTCTACCAGCCTTATCTATCGTGGTGTTAGCCCTTCTGGTTGCCGGCTATTTCTGGCTTACCCCTTTAGATTACAAGCACATGGGTGAAGAAGCTCGTTCAGCGATGCTTTTTGTCTCAAACTCCTTTTATTCAAATAAGGGCGGCTATTTCGACCCTGTCTCCCATGAAAAATGGCTTTTGCACACGTGGTCTCTCTCCATTGAGATGCAGTTTTATCTGCTCTGGCCTTTGTTTCTTTTGGTACTTAATAAATACCTGAATAAAGCACTCCGATTAACCGTCGTTGCTGTATTTGTTATGTCCCTGATATGGTCTGTTGTTTACACGTCTTTGGATTCTGCCTCGGCTTTCTTTGCTTTGCCACCACGCATTTGGGAGTTCATCGCTGGTGGTCTGATCTATCTATATATTGATAAGATAAAACCAATAAAGGGGATGACCGAAGTAGGATTAGCCATGATCCTCGCGGCCGTTTTCTTCTACTCGGGCTCGATGAGTTATCCAGGCTATTGGGCGATATTGCCTGTACTCGGGGCCGCGCTGTTTATTGCAGCAAAACCTACCTATTTTCCGAAAAATCACCCGCTACAATATTTCGGGAACATTTCTTACTCCCTGTATCTATGGCATTGGCCTGTAATGCTATTTGCAAAATATTTTGCTCTTCCGTTCACTGCCGTAAATGTTAGCGGCCTTCTTTTGCTAAGCGTCTTATTGGCTCATATTTCCTATCATTTCATCGAAACACCCCTTCGGCGCAAGTTTAGTTGGAAGTTCAGCCTTGGAATAACAGTTGTCGCGATATTGATCCCTGTAGGGATTGTTTTGGACAAAGGCATCCCAAACAGAGTTCCCGATGAAGTCAGGCTTGCGGAGAACGCGAGAAAAGATATCAATCCGCGTCTTTCAGAATGCATTTTCGATGGAAAAGAAACACTGCCGGAATGCATGATTGGCAAAGCATCCACACCAAAGATCGCAGTCTGGGGAGACAGCCATGCCGACTCATTATTTGTCGCCATAGATGAAGCTTTAAAGGCAACTGAACGAACCGGTGTATTCCATGCCTTAAGCGCCTGCCCACCAGCAATCGGCGAACTAAAAGCAGCCCAAGCTGTAGAGCCCAAAAAGTTCCAAAACTGTCAGAAATTCAAGGACCTTGTTTGGAATAAAATTGAAACTGATCAAAACATCACTGACGTTATCTTAATCGGAAGATGGACACGCTATTTCAGTAAAGTACAACCTGCGAAGGGTGTGTCTGATAAGATGGTTGCTGACGAATATAAGACACATATTGTCGACACCATCTGCTCCCTTTCAAAATTGGGCAAGACTGTATATGTTGTTGCACCTGTACCTGAAATGGATCTGCATGTCCCAAGAAGCCTTGCCAAATCAAAGCTGATCAATGGTAGCGATCCCATTATTGAAACATCGAAACAAGACTACCTGACAAAACACAAAATAGCGCTGGAAGCATTTACTTCTGCCCAAAACCAATGCCAGGCAATTATTCTGGATCCAACCCCTTATTTATGTGAAGAAGACAAGTGCTCCGGAATTAAGAATGGAGTTCCGATATACAGGGACAACCATCATCTGAGCGTTACAGGAAGCCTCCTGCTTAAACCGCTATTTATAGGAATTTTCTCTAACAAATAACGTTAGACATCATATAAGACATGTTTTAGGCTGCGCCCCCGAAAATAAGGACTTTCACTATGCATTTCATTGCTTTTAGCAGCACAAATACAGACTTTTTTGAGAAGGTTAGCAACTTCGACGAAAAAATTGGTGTCTGCTCGGAAGATACTCGGGATGCAGTTCAAAACAGCAATGTTGATATTGCTATTTTAGATGACAATTCTTATCGCGTGCTGCGCAAAGAAAGATTTTACCGTCATCTGGTCGAATTTTATTTACCGCTTGATATTGGAGTGGGGCGCCTATTCAAAGCCTTTTTGTATAGCCTTCGCTATCTCGTTCGTGCACGTATCAGGCCAAATTCAATCGTAACAATGGAAACGACTGATGGAATTAAACGTCGTTTTCTCAGGGTTAAGGTATATTCCAACAAGAAAAGACTCGGTGAGTTTGACTATTATCCAAGCGATTGGACACCGATGGATTTTTTGCGTTTCATTGATGATATGGGTGTCAACTATGTCGCATTAAGGTGGCATGACAAAATCATCTACGACAAACCGATGAAAGATCTGGATATTCTGATCGCCGATGAGGATGTCGCCAAGATCACTGAAAGCTTAAGTGGGATGGTCGGCCGCAAAATGTTGCATATGCATTCTGTGGGAGGAAACGAGACCGTTAAAGCCGATCAAATGGCATACTTCCCCCCAAAGATCAGCCGCCAAATCCTGAAGAACCGCCAGCCCTTGACATCAGAGGGTGGCTTCAAACCATCTGATGAAGACTATTTCCTATCGCTTTCCTATCACGCTGTGGTCGACAAAGGTGCTGCTTCTGGCCTTCCAGTAAATGCCGAAGGTGACGTAGATCCTGAAAACAGGTTTTATCAAGTGTTGGCCCCTCTAAAAGAAAAACTGGGTTTGGATGTTGATCTCAACCTTGAAGATTTGGCCACATACCTGGAAGAAGAGAACTGGCTTCCTCCCTCTGATCGCATAGCCAAATTCTCAATTAACAATGATTGGCTAAAAGAGCGCGTCAAAAGAAAAGCGACCCGCACTAGAAGCATCAAAGGCGATTACACTGCGATTTTATTGCGAGATATTGTGAAAGAGTGGGGCCTTATAGAGACCATGAAGGAAGACCTTCAAAAAATGGGCTTCAAAATACTATTCGAAAAAGAATTATCTGATACCGACCGCGAACACGCTTCTACAGAAATTCGAGGCGGCAATTGGACAGCTGGTGCCGATTGGGGAGCCGGTGCAGGCAAACCATATTACATGTTTCTGGTCCACGACCCCAAGCCTCTTAAGATGTCACGCAAACAAATGAGACAACAGCCATTTGTCGAAAATGCGCGCGTACTCAAGAAGTATAGCTGGAGAGCCAAAATCAACAGCCGCTTCCCAAAAGAACAACGTGCCAACTTCGTCCATACAAGCGACAACACCCATGAAACTTACGAGTATCTGTCAGTCCTGGCACCAGAAGCGTTGGATCTTATGAAATAGCGAAGGCAAAACTCCGTTCAACGATTATTTGGACTTCCTAAATTGAGAACGGAGTTGATGCTTCATCTTTTTCATAGCACTCTTCCACTTCTTTTTGCGCTGCGCAGTAGCACTCAAACCAATATCCACTAACTTTGGTAAGTGCTTTACAACTTCGGTATTGATAGACACTTCCCGGTCCATTGGCTTCTCATAGTAATATTTCTTTGCCTGCATATAGCCGGATAAAACGCCGCCAATTCCCTTATAGTCCCAATTCCTCCTTGAGGGAAACCAGTCAAATGAGAGTGCATTGGAGAGGTCACTAAGTGTCTTGAAATTATGCTCACTGATGTTTTTTTCATGGATGGTGAAGTGATAGAGCAGACTAAAAAATAAGTCTTCTGCACAGGGAACGTAAGCACCGTGCTCTAACACTCTACGGTTTAGCATGTCCATTTCCCATGGAGCTGGATAATAACCATCACCGGTAAATCTGATATTAATTGGATAAGCTTGATCAGACACGTTTACTGTGCCGCTAAAAGGTCTCGCTAAATCTTGTTGTACATTCGCGATGGAAGCAAAGGTCTGGAAACTGTTACATAGTATATCTAACCTCTTAATTCGTTCCCTATCCGACAGCAAACTGGCCCCTTGAAGAAGAAGGTAATGCGAACTGTAGTTTAAGATGTCGAATAGCTCTTGCCAATTCTGCCAACCACCAGCCCCCTCTAAATCTTTCTCTAACTCAATGGTGCGCCCTTTATTTCCACCATTAAGGGTTTCTTCCAAAACCTCCATTCCCAAGATTAAAGCTGACTGTGAAGAGAACTCACTAAAGTTACAGCTGCTATGAATTTGGTAGGGCTTGTCAAACCACTTCCGATATTCATTTTTTCTATCAATGATGTTTTTGTTTACAGCCTCAATAGCACCCGAAACCGTTTTCATATAGGTAAATACTGGGGATTTATCTCTAACGATAATAAAGCTAAAAGGCGGGCGACCAATTTTCCTGTTATACTTATAAAATGGGTTATTGGTTTCTGGGTTTTCATATAACCGTGCGATATTACTGTTGTAGTGCTCCTTACTCCAATACACCCTAAACACACCCAAAATTTCAAAGTGTTTCTCAAGGTCACTAAGTATCTCTGCTTCTTTCGAACGACCATGCTCCCAAATTGCGAAACAAGCCAGATCTTCATCTCGTGAAACTGCGGGGAAGTTTGTTATCATGGTCTTAAATAAACTCTTTTTTTGACTGGCAAGCCTTCTTATGAAAGAACTTGATGCCTCGGCTTAAAAACAGATCAAGCAAGTGATCGTCATAGTAAGCTTCCAACCTGCCCTTATAGAATAACTCCCATAGACGGCGACGCTTTTCAGTTGGCGGCATGATATTCTCTTTTGACACAGTAATACCTACCTTCTGTCCATCTTCTAAACCAAGCGTATTTCGCAAATGAACAGGTGCGATAACTTCAAAAACATGCATGGGGGTATAATTAAATCGGTAAAGAAGACAGGGAATATTATTGATAGCGCCGCGAACCCCAAATAACTTACCTTTTTGGTCAAGTTGCACTGCTTTCTTCAACAGAAGAGGTTCGTCTGTGACAATATTTAGTGTCCCAGGAAAAGGGACCGCATCCAGTGTTTCCTCAATCACTTTTTGATTGATATTCACCATATCTGCCCCAAAACCACGTCCTGATACAGGAAATCCAAGTACCTTAGTATCAACTGAGTTCCGCTGCTCGCTTTTCATTGTGGTATGCCCCAGATAACTACTCGCAAGTCCCCCCAAATATGATACCCTAACCTACTCATCAAGGGATATGTTTAATTCTTCTTATGCCACTTTTGGAATTGAGCGCAAAGTTTTAGGTAAGGTTTCATTTATTTGCCCCACCTTCGCGGCTTTGCCGCTTGTCGGGCCCCTTGGGAGGTTCATTCACCGTTGCCCCGTTACAAAGTTTAAGGGCCCGCCCTCTAGTGAGGACGAGCCCTTAAATTGGTTGCGGGGGCAGGATTTGAACCTGCGACCTTCAGGTTATGAGATAGCTTAACTGGTGATGAACGTAGATACACCATTTTCCATATATCGACATATTATATTGTTTTTGCTCGTATTTTTATAAACGCGCTTACGCTATTGGTGCAAAAAATATCTTGTCTTTCGCTGTCAGTTGCTTCCATTATGCTTCCAGATTAAAAAATGGAAGCAACATGACACGCCTGAATAAACGCACCATTGACGCCCTTGAGGCAACGGATAAGGATTATTTCATATGGGATGCCACCCTACCCGGCTTTGGCCTTCGGGTGCTGCCATCAGGTCGCAAATCATTCCTGATCCAGTATCGAGATAAAACCGGGAGAACCCGCCGTAAGGGTTTGGGACGTTTCGGGACTGTCACTGCCGAAGAAGCGAAGACAGAGGCGAGAGAACTTCTCTCTTCTGTTTCAAGAGGGCATAACCCCGCAGAGGAAGCAAAGCGCAAAAAGGCGGCTCTGACCGTTGCGGAGTTATGTGAACACTTTATGGAAGAGTATGTTCCCACCCACTGCAAGGAAAGCACCACGAAAGAATATCGGCGCTGCGTTGATCTATTTATCAATCCGGCAATCGGGTCTGATCTAGCTGAAGATATAACTCGTGCCGAAATCTCAGATCTGCATCACAAGCATAGAGACAAGCCTTATCAGGCCAACCGAACATTAGGCGTTCTATCCGTTTTGTTTAATCAGGCAGAGATTTGGGGCATTCGCCCCGATGGCTCCAACCCTTGCCGTCATGTAAAGAAATATGAAGAGAAGAAACGGGAACGCTATTTAAGCCCGGAAGAGTTTAAAAGGCTGGGGGAGACTTTAAACAAGTTGGAAGCCGAAGGCGTGGAGTCCCGCTCTGCCATCAACTGCATTCGTCTTCTGATTTTATCCGGTGCCCGTCTTGGGGAAATCCAGACATTGAAGTGGGACTATATCAAGGGCAATGTGGCGTATCTGCCGGACAGTAAGACAGGCGCAAAACGGCTCCCCCTTGGAAGCGCCGCCCAAGCCATTCTAAAGGGCATAGAACGGATTGACGGAAACCCTTATGTGATTACCGGAAGATTGCCCGGAAGCCATCTGACGGACATGCAAAAGCCGTGGCGGCGCATTCGCAAGGTTGCAAAGATCGAAGATGTTCGCATTCATGATTTACGGCATTCCTTTGCCTCGGTTGCCGTTGGTGGCGGAGAAAGCCTCCCCATGATTGGAAAGGTCCTTGGGCATTCACAGGTTCAGACAACAGCCCGTTACGCCCATTTGGCCGATGATCCAGTTCAGGCGTCCGCAGATAAAGTATCGGAGGAGATTGCGAAACTGTTGGGCGTTGAAGGCTAACCCGAATTGCCCGGTTGCTTCTGCTCCTCATCAATATCGGTTTCAAATTTCATAAGAACGGCAAAGAATACAAACAGGCCAACCGAAACCCAAAAGCTCGGTTCAAAAAGCCAATAAACAATAGAGCACCATGTTATGACGGTTGCAAAATAAACCCAGCGGGTTTGAATGGACCATTTCATGTTTTACAAATATGGATTTGTCCCTTCAATTTCCAGATCTGTTTATATCCCCGATTTCAAGTTCAAACGTACGGCTTTTGAACTTTACGTTTTTGAACGTTCTTTCCCTCGGCCTTTACGTGTGCCAGATGAACATCACGTAGGGAATTTTGTTCCTCTCTTATCGCGGGTGACTCTTTGCGACTCAAAACCCATAAGGTAGGATTACGCCAGTTACTTCATCTTTTTTTGAAAGGTCCGTACGTATGACGCCCAACGATATCTGGAATAAGGCTATTCCCCTGCCAAAGGCCCTTTATCGCTTTGGACGTAAAGACAAGATTGCTCGTCTGCAAGTTTTGGAACAGGAAGTAGCCGTCCCAGCTCTTATGCAGGTTGCCCTTGAAGCCATTCAATCTGATGAAGATAGATTCCAGAAATTGGCGGATGGTCTTAAAGATGCTCAATCCCCTTTTGCCAAAATTCGCAAAATAAAGGAAAGCATTCAGACGGAAATGTTTCGAGCCCTGAAAGCCCGCAAAGTACTGGCTTATGGCTACGATTACCCCCGAAAGGCCTCTGATCAGGCACAAGAGGTCCCGGAAGAACTTTGGAGCAGCTTTAACGACTGGAGCAAAGACAGCCTGTCAACAAACGGCCTGCGCATGGATGCAATTCGCCTGATCCCCATTAATTGGATTTCCAAAGCTCCCTCACCTGATCCAGCCCCAAAAGCCTCTCCCGGACGCCCTTCTCGCAAGGATCAGATTCTGACAGCATTTGAAGCTTTGGATCAGGAAGGCAAAATCAATCGGGGAAATTCAATGCACTCTCATTGCGATCTGATCCGGGAATGGATTCTCCGCCATTATCCAGACGAAAGCGAGCAAACCAAAGGCCTCGGAGATCAGATTATTCGCAAGACCATCAGCCCCGTTTTTAAAAAGAAATAGGCTCATAACGGAGCTGGTAAAAAATATAAATTAACCCTCTTTTTATACCAATTTATTTACCATCCATCTGCCTGCACATTTCCTTCATCGAAACGATTTGAATGAAAGGAAATCAAATGCAGACGACAGAAAACACATCACAACATCCAGATAGGCTTCTAACAGAAAAGGAAGCCGCTGCCTTTATGGGATACACCATGCGGGCATTGCAGAACTGGCGGCTTCGCGGCGGTGGGCCCAGTTACGTGAAAGTCTCTTCCCGCTCCATCCGCTACCGCTACAAGGATCTGGTTGCGTGGATCGAAGCCCGGATCATCAACAACACCTCTCAAACGGTCAAGATTTAAGTTTTGGCCTTGCGGGTTTGGCGATACCGCAAGGCATTTTGGGGCCGGAAGGCCGGGAGTATGGGCGGCATCGCCGTTCATACTCCCAACCCACCTTTCGGCAAACGGAAACGGCTCAGATTGAAACTCGGATCCCCTTCCCGACCCCAAAACCCAATTCGCCATCCGCTGCGCGGTTACGCGCATCCACAAACAACTGCATCCCAACGGGATGCTTCTTAACCCAAACATTGAAAACAGAAATAGCGCCGTTGGTGCAAGGAGGGGGGATTTGTAACACCCCCCTCCAGAAATACGACCGCGCAAACAGGAGAAAATTATGAAGAATATTGTACATATGGGCTTTGATGGCCTCGACGTTGCTTTTGAAACGCACATTCCCGCAGACTTTGCCGCTAATCTCAGCGGTCTGAAGGAAGTGGCTGCCGCCACACGGGAGCCGCAGTTGTTGGAACGGGGCGGCACCAAAATGCATGTTGCCGACAGCGGCGGCCTTGGCGGCTACGCCTATCGGGTTGATACAGGTCCGGACGGGGCCACATGGTTCTTTAAACAACCGGGCATCAACAAAGATCCTTGGGGCATTAAAGTCTCTGTCAAATCCCTTGCCTTGGCCCTTTATGGCCTCGGCGGAGTTAGGGCCAAGCTCTTTGCCTTTATGGAAGCCGTTGGCATTCCCTATCACGATAGGGCGGAAAGCATCAGCCGGGTTGATTATTGCCTCGACTTCTTTGATCCGGATTTTGTTTTGGATCCATCCTGTTTTGTTATGCATTCCAATTGCAGCCGGACAGAAAACCACGACATGGAAACCTATGGCCGCTCTGGTCGAGTGACCGGCGTTCGCATTGGCAAGATGCCAGGGCGACAGGTTAGCATCTACGACAAACGGGCGGATGTGATCGCCAAAAAGAAAAAGGAGTGGTGGGAAATCTGGAACGCCAATCGCCGGGAGGCGGGCCTTCCTCTTCTAAATCCAAACGACCGCGCCACCTCTCAGGTGTGGCGGGTCGAACTCCGTGCGGGCAAAAAAATGCTAAAAGAAAAATGGAACATCCGCAAATGGTCGGATTTGGATGATAAACTGGGAGATCTTATTCAATGGACACTCAGATCCATTCGTTATTGCGTTCCAACAGCAGACCAGAACCGCGCCCGCTGGCCCAATGCGCCGCTCTGGGATGATATCGCAAGGGAACTACAGTCTGATCTGTTTGAGATGGCCTGCAACGCCTCTCCAGCGCTTGTGAAAGAGGTTATTCGCTCCGAACATGCGGAGCTTTTGAAAGGGCAACTGATGGGGCTTGCGATTTCTTATCTTTCCATGTTGGACATTGATTACAGCGACCTCGACAAGGTTGGGCTGGAAATAAAAAAGCTGATCAATCATTCGCTTTTAACAGACAAAGAACTGTTTGAGGAAAAGATCGAAAAGGCCCAACGAAGATATGCCTTTATATCGCCGTAGGAGCGATCAGGGAGCCAACCACCAGCCGCCAAGCATCACTTGGCGGCTTTTTCTTTTGGATATTCCGCCCCGCCAACTAATGCCCACTCTCGTTTACTTAAATATCCGTCAAAGAGCAACTGACCCAAATTAGAAGCCAAAGGACCTCTCACGGGACAAATGGCACTAGAAAAAACAATAAAATACCCGCGACCAATTGCGCTTCGACTTCTCCGCTTCAGCTTCACTTGCTTTGGGCATAGCCACCCCTTCAAAAAAACCTCGGTCACAATGCATGGCCTCTCTGGTGGATATGCCTATCTCTTTGATACAGGGTCAACAGGGGAGCTTTAGAGCTTTAAGGATAACACCGCCCCCAGCGAATGGAATATTGCCGTAAAGGTTCACGCAAGCGCCCTTGCTTGTCATAGTTATCAGGAGACAAAGGATCGGATCTTTTGCAGGATATGGGCTGCATATACGGAACAGAGAGCCTCCGCCGTGTTGATTTGCTATAAGTTTTCTAATGCCCAAGGCCTTTGAGCTGAACCATGAACAGTTTGTCGCCCATAACCGGGCTAAGTTGCCACCAGAAAGCCATCCCAAGAGGATTGAAGAAAGGTGGCTACGAATTGCTGAAGAGATACGAAAACGGCCCTTAGCCGACCTTCACCGACCAATTTCGATCAGCGTGTATATTCCCGAAAGCGGACGTTATTTCAGAAAATCTGAAAATTCAAAATAGACTTCCGTTATTGATAGACATAGCGGACTCCATTTTCAGTGCGTGAAAAGGGCAGATTTTGACCCAAGGCGGAAGTTTAATGGAAATGTCCGACGATCTCGTCGCTGGCTTTTGTTTTTTTAGAAGTAGAGATTTAAATCTTGGACAGCCTACACCCCATCTAAGTGTCCATCTAATATTTCAAATTGCTACCCTTGTATATTTACTTCCCTGATTCCAGCAAGAACCCCGCAAGCCTGAATTTTCCGGTTGTCGTTGCAAGTAGCTCTCAGTGAGACGAGTTGTTTTTCAAGCGTTTGCAGAGAGGATATTTGCAATCGTACCTGAGAGATGTGTTCCTCGAGTAAGGTGTTGATTTCAGCACAAGGTTGATTAGGAGAATTCTGATAGTTTTGTAGTTTTTGAATCTCTGCCAGTGAGAGGTTCAATGCCCTACAGCTACGAATGAAAACCAATTGATCATGATGCTCTCTAGTATAATAACGATATCCGTTTTCCTGTCGATGAGGCCGTTGCAGCAAGCCTTTCTGTTCATAAAAACGTAACGTCTGGGTATCGAGCCCCACGAGCTTTGCCAACTGACCAATGCGCATCAACTTTCTCCTTTTCTGATTT
The DNA here is from genome assembly GCF_015143595.1 of Sneathiella sp. P13V-1. Taxonomy (NCBI): domain Bacteria; kingdom Pseudomonadati; phylum Pseudomonadota; class Alphaproteobacteria; order Sneathiellales; family Sneathiellaceae; genus Sneathiella; species Sneathiella sp. P13V-1. Next base: position 111,995 of record NZ_WYEU01000006.1, read on the forward strand.
CCATTTTTTACTCTTGACCTTATATCGACTTTATAGTTTTAAATATTTTATCATCGTACTCAAGTAGATCATTGTCATGAACAATTCTTCAACATCAGAAACCGATAGATCCTTTTCAGAAGCATCCGGAAAATGGTTCAGCGTTTTTGCCGTGCCGAAGATGGACTGCCCATCTGAAGAGCGAATAATCCGAATGGCTCTAAGTGGCCTTGAAAACATTAAGATGTTGTCCTTCGACCTATCAAATCGCCGATTGGAGATCGTACACGATGGCGATATTGAGCCCATAACCCAAAAACTGACAACCTTGGGGCTAGGAGCTTCAATTCAGGAAACCGTTGCTGCCGATCCGGAAATAATCAATGCTGTCGAGGGCTCAGCGGCCTCTACTACGCAAGAGTCTCGCACTCTCCGTTGGTTGCTTGGCATAAATGCAGTGTTGTTTATTGTCGAAATGACCACCGGCCTGATCGCGCAGTCTACCGGCCTGATTGGAGAGTCACTCGATAATTTTGCAGATGCAGCGGTATACGGCCTCGCCCTATATGCTGTGGGACATAGTATAAAAATGCAGGTACGGGCGGCACATCTTTCGGGCCTACTCCAGCTAATATTGGCTATAGGTGTTCTTGCTGAGGTGGTGAGACGTTTTGTATTCGGCAGTGAACCTGAATCGCAAATGATGATGATTATCGCTTTCATCGCATTAATTGCCAATACCACCTGTCTGCTGATGATCAGTAAACATCGAGAAGGTGGAGCGCATATGAAGGCAAGTTGGATCTTCTCGGCAAATGACGTGTTGGTCAATATCGGTGTCATTACTGCAGGTGGCTTGGTAGCCTGGACTGGAACTAATTACCCGGATTTGATTATCGGTACCATCGCTGGGATCATCGTGCTTAATGGTGCTAGACGTATTTTAGCTCTTAAGGGCTAAATAATGTTCATGAATGTCTCAACATATACCTTGTTAGCCATCTCCACATTAATAGCAATCTTGGACCAAGCGACTAAATGGTGGATTAAACAGACGTTGGTTTATGGCGAATCCGTTTTTGTATTACCTTTCTTTAACTGGGTACATGTATGGAACACTGGTGCCGCATTCGGACTTCTGGCAAATGCTGGCGGCTGGCAGCGCTATTTGTTTATTGGGTCTGCTTCAGCCATCTCAATTTTGCTTATCTATCTGATTAGTAAAAGCCATCAAAAAGCTGAAGCATTTGCTTACAGCCTGATCCTTGGTGGGGCTGCAGGTAATCTGTTTGACAGGATTTTCAGAGGCTACGTTATCGACTCTTTTGATTTCTATTGGCGCTCTTGGCATTGGCCTGCCTTCAACGTGGCTGACATTGCCATTGTTCTTGGCGTTCTACTGATCATTTCTAAAAGCCTGATAAGTAAAAATAAAAATTCTGATATCAACTGATAAGATTGGTAGTGGTATATATCTAAATGAGTATGCAGAAGCTTTACATATGTTAGCATATTAAGTCCTCGGACCGATCGTTTGCCGTGCGTGGCAAGAGCTTGAACTACTTCAGATAACCACGGGGCGCGTTAAGAAATAAGGAGAACTGTTATGAGGAAAGTGAGTGCCGAGTCTGTCCTAGGGATTTCCGGGGTTCTGGCGCTAGCCATCGTGGTTACACTCGTATTGAATCTCAACAGCGCGAGTGCCCAATCCCCTGGCACTCAATCACAGCTATGTTGCCAGGACATGTGGGACCCAAATTGGATGCAACGCGACATGTGGGGGCCAGGTAAAATGGGGCCAGGCATGCGACAAAGGATGGAACGACACAGGGTCTTCATGCATGAAGGCATTCCTGTTGCGTACCGCGGTGCACGGAATTCCTTTTCGTCCGATGCTAAAACCATCGGTGAAGGGCGGGCCCTTTATCGGGAGAATTGTGCATCCTGTCATGGGGCCAAAGGTATGGGGGATGGCGAAGGAGGTAAGTCCTTGAGTCCTTCTCCGGCATTACTTGCCAACCTAATAGAGATGCCAATGTCAGTCGATGAGTTCCTGCTTTGGTCTATCTCCGACGGTGGCACGGCCTTTGGAACCGCAATGCCTGCTTTCAAAGATGTTTTGACCAGAGACGAAATCTGGAAGATTGTCACCTATATGCGGGCCGGGTTCCCGGTTCAGTAAACATAACAGCGAGGATTGATCTGATGTCTCGATTTATTAATTACCTGATTTGTATGGGGATTGTATCTCTATTGCCTTCCACCGTTCTCGCGCAACAACAAGGGACAGGATACGGGCCACATATGATGAATGGCGGATGGCATGGCTGGTTCCTTGGCCCAATCATGATGATTGTGTTCATTTCCGTAGCGGTGGTAGTGGTCGTGCTTTTGTTGCGGTGGCTTGGGGTTCTGAGCCATGGCAGTCCTCACCATCAACCGCCAACAAAGACGCCACTCGACATCCTCAAGGAGAGACTTGCTCGGGGCGAGATCGACAAAGAGGAATTCGAAGAGCGTCGTCGCATTATTGATCAATAATAGGCCAGTGTAACGTTTATAGAATGGCTGCTTCTGGCACAAAACCGACTATATTAGAGCGGTAAAAAAAGGTCCGTAACTGCGCGCAAAGCGGAAGTTATTTCTGGAAAAACTGAAATTCCGTTTTCAATGTTCACTATGAATGTCTGCTTTGCCAAATTTTATTGATGGCGAGCTTGAAGAGACCAAAGTCTGCTTCCCGCCCTTTGTGCAGAATGACATGAACGGCCCAAAGCCGCCGTTGGCATAAAGATCGTCGATTTTTAGGGCCGCTGGCTACTCTGTCGCAACGATGGAGATGCACTCTAACCGTCAAAGGATACCAGTTGCCCGCGCATCAGTGGAAACAACTCTTCTTTCGGCATGGCCTTTTCCGCCATGGGAACGAACTCAAACGCCAAGTAGTGTTCTCCCTTCGCTTTTGCAGTTATATAAGCTTTGACTTGGTCGATAACGAGACGCCAAAAATCAAGCGCGAAGTCCGTATGCTCATAGATGGCTTCGCCTTTGTCTGCCAACATGGTTGTGTAATAGACGACGTGTTCTGCTGTCATACCTTCACCCGTCCCGTTTTCGCGCGAGTGTTCAGCAATCAGTGTGTTTCTGGAATCTATCTGATCGTTTATCTCTACCATCATTCCCATAGCGCGATGTACAAACAACGTCAGTGCAGGCATATTCTTACCGAGCGATGAATATTCGCTAAAGTCCGGTGGCGGCATGACGGAGTTTTTTGGCAAGCTCATGTAGAAATGACGCAAGGCTTCTGAAGTGCTAATTAAGCTCAGAATTTTACTCTTTCGTTCTGCTAATGGAGTATCGTAGCATTCGCTGACAGCCCTTTTCATCGTTTCAACTTCTGGCTTCAAGTCATCAATGAGTTGCCGTTTCGAATTAGCAAGTGCTTCTATATTCGCCCCTGCGGACATTGTTAGACGGTTGAGCGCGTCAAGGATGGCTCGCCAGTCTTCCTTCTTTTCCTTATTCGATTGCTTGTGAAGTTGGTAGTGGAATGCACCAATACCAAACATGAAACCCAAACCAGATCCGATCCCGGTCTGCAATACGCCGAGCCAAAACTCCGAAGACATGTGCCCTCCTGATGAAGATCATAAATTGCATAACATTAGTTATCTATCACTAACATATGTTAGCTCACGATGCAGCGAAAGTCCGCTTCCCGCCCCCAAGAGCCCTTCGCGATCCTTTTATCAGATCATGGCGGACAATGGGACCCATGCTTGGAATTATGTAAGTGCCTCCACTTCAATCCATTTTGAATTTCCGGAAGTTCACATCATTGGATAACGGCGCGCAAACGCTTCCATATAGCTTCCAGAACGAGTAAAGCCCCGAACTTTGGGTTCGGGGCTTTCGTGTATCATATTGATATATTTATGTGATTTTGGTTGCGGGGGTAGGATTTGAACCTACGACCTTCAGGTTATGAGCCTGACGAGCTACCGGGCTGCTCCACCCCGCGTCAAACTTGTTTGACGCAGTCGGCGCGGGTAATGCTTAAGCATTGCCAGCCGACCGTGTTTAAACTTGT
>NZ_WYEU01000007.1:2500-5705 GCF_015143595.1 Sneathiella sp. P13V-1
AGGAGGCGAACCTGGTGAACTGAAACATCTAAGTAGCCAGAGGAAAGGACATCAACCGAGACTCCGTTAGTAGTGGCGAGCGAACGCGGACCAGGCCAGTGCCTGATCATAATTAACTAGAACAGTCTGGAAAGGCTGGCCATAGTGGGTGATAGCCCCGTATAGGTATGGTTGTGATCGGGACATGAGTAGGGCGGGACACGTGAAATCCTGTCTGAACATGGGGGGACCACCCTCCAAGCCTAAGTACTCCTATGCGACCGATAGTGAACAAGTACCGTGAGGGAAAGGTGAAAAGCACCCCGACGAGGGGAGTGAAATAGACCTTGAAACCGGATGCCTACAAGCAGTAGGAGCCCCTTTATGGGGTGACTGCGTACCTTTTGTATAATGGGTCAGCGAGTTAATCTTTGCAGCAAGCTTAAGCCGGTAGGTGTAGGCGTAGCGAAAGCGAGTCTTAATAGGGCGTTTAGTTGCAGGGATTAGACCCGAAACCGGGTGATCTAGCCATGAGCAGGTTGAAGGTGCGGTAACACGCACTGGAGGACCGAACCCACCAACGTTGAAAAGTTGGGGGATGACTTGTGGCTAGGGGTGAAAGGCCAATCAAACTCGGAAATAGCTGGTTCTCCGCGAAATCTATTTAGGTAGAGCGTCACGTATCATCATCGGGGGTAGAGCACTGGATGGGCTAGGGGGTCCCAACGACTTACCAAACCTAACCAAACTCCGAATACCGATGAATGCAGCGTGGCAGACAGGCAGTGGGTGCTAAGATCCATTGCCGAGAGGGAAACAGCCCAGACCGCCAGCTAAGGTCCCTAAGTTATGACTAAGTGGGAAAGGATGTGGGAAGGCCAAAACAACCAGGAGGTTGGCTTAGAAGCAGCCACCCTTTAAAGAAAGCGTAATAGCTCACTGGTCTAGATAAGCCGGCCTGCGCCGAAGATGTATCGGGGCTAAAGTCATACACCGAAGCTGCGGATCCTAGTTTACTAGGATGGTAGCGGAGCGTTCTGTAAGTCTGTGAAGGGTAGCCGTGAGGGTGCCTGGAGATATCAGAAGTGAGAATGCTGACATGAGTAGCGAGATGAGTGTGAGAAACACTCACGCCGAAAGTCCAAGGGTTCCTGCGTAAAGCTAATCTGCGCAGGGTTAGTCGGCCCCTAAGGCGAGGGCGAAAGCCGTAGTCGATGGGAAACAGGTTAATATTCCTGTACCTGCTGGAAGTGACGAATAGGGTAAATTGTGGATCCTTATTGGATTGGATCTGCCGTGAACCTGTTCCAGGAAATAGCTCCAGCGTATAGACCGTACCCCAAACCGACACAGGTGGACTGGTAGAGTATACCGAGGCGTTTGAGAGAACTATGTTGAAGGAACTCGGCAAAATGACCCCGTAACTTCGGGAGAAGGGGTACCCCTCTTAAGGCAACTTTTGGGGGGTGGCACAGACTTGGGGGTGGCGACTGTTTATTAAAAACATAGGACTCTGCGAAGTCGCAAGACGACGTATAGGGTCTGACGCCTGCCCGGTGCTGGAAGGTTAAGAGGAGTGGTGAGAGCTGCGAATCGAAGCCCCAGTAAACGGCGGCCGTAACTATAACGGTCCTAAGGTAGCGAAATTCCTTGTCGGGTAAGTTCCGACCTGCACGAATGGCGTAACGACTTCCCCGCTGTCTCCAACATAGACTCAGCGAAATTGAATTCTCCGTGAAGATGCGGAGTACCCGCGGTTAGACGGAAAGACCCCGTGCACCTTTACTACAGCTTTGCAGTGGTATCAGGATTTAAATGTGTAGGATAGGTGGGAGCCTTTGAAACAGTCACGCCAGTGATTGTGGAGGCGTCCTTGAAATACCACCCTTTTGACTTTTGGTATCTAACCGAGGACCGTTATCCGGTTCCGGGACCCTGCATGGTGGGTAGTTTGACTGGGGCGGTCGCCTCCCAAATGGTAACGGAGGCGCGCGAAGGTTGGCTCAAGCTGGTCGGAAATCAGCTGTCGAGTGCAATGGCATAAGCCAGCCTGACTGCGAGACTGACAAGTCGAGCAGAGACGAAAGTCGGTCATAGTGATCCGGTGGTCCCGCGTGGAAGGGCCATCGCTCAACGGATAAAAGGTACGCCGGGGATAACAGGCTGATAATGCCCAAGAGTCCATATCGACGGCATTGTTTGGCACCTCGATGTCGGCTCATCTCATCCTGGGGCTGGAGCAGGTCCCAAGGGTTTGGCTGTTCGCCAATTAAAGAGGTACGTGAGCTGGGTTTAGAACGTCGTGAGACAGTTCGGTCCCTATCTGCCGTGGGTGTAGGATATTTGAGAGGAGCTGCCCCTAGTACGAGAGGACCGGGGTGGACGTACCTCTGGTGGACCTGTTGTCACGCCCGTGGCACTGCAGGGTAGCTAAGTACGGACGGGATAACCGCTGAAAGCATCTAAGCGGGAAGCCCCCCTCAAAACCAGATATCCCTTGAGAGCCGTGGAAGACTACCACGTTGATAGGCTGGAGGTGGAAGTGTGGCAACACATGAAGCTGACCAGTACTAATCACTCGATCGAGTTTGATCCAACACTTCAAATTCATGCACAGTAGTCAGTTCAGATACTGATACAAAAAATTGACCTACCCATAATATAAAAGTCTTCAAGGACCCGACCGGGTCCCGAGCAACTGCTCGAAAGCCTAAGGAAGCGGACGCTTCCGCCGGCAAGTGAGGCTAACAAAAAGATGTAATGATGCTATTTGCCGGCCTGGTGGCTATGGCAGGAGGCCCGCACCCGATCCCATCCCGAACTCGGAAGTGAAAACTCCTAGCGCCGATGGTACTTTGTCTTAAGGCACGGAAGAGTAGGTCGCTGCCAGGCCTGCAAATAACATCACAAATTCTTTCCTCTTCACAAATCAAACAACAACACAAATCAAACAAATCTCCCCCGATAATTAAAAAACAAACAGTGGGAAGACTTTCCTCTCACAGAGTGACAATCGTTCGATAGACCTCTCATCGGTCCAATGACGAAAACAAATTAACCGCGGCCAGTTTGGCAATGCAGCGCATTACACGGACTGGCTACGCTAAACAAGTTTAAACACGGTCGGCTGGCAATGCTTAAGCATTACCCGCGCCGACTGCGTCAAACAAGTTTGACGCGGGGTGGAGCAGCCCGGTAGCTCGTCAGGCTCATAACCTGAAGGTCG
>NZ_WYEU01000008.1 GCF_015143595.1 Sneathiella sp. P13V-1
ATAATGGCGAAGACGGAAAACGGTACAGTAAGTGGCAGTGCAAGCGGTACAGTTGTTGCGGTTGAGGGTGGACAGAACATCTTGTTGGATGTTTCGAGCCCTGATCTTGTCGTTTTTTCACAGGATGGCAGTGACCTAATTATTACGAATATCGCAGACGGCGCACGTATTGTTCTTGAAGACTTCTTTACGCAAGCGACCACTGAGCTGCCACCACAGCTGACATTGTCAGATGGCACAGTGATCAGCGCTGCGGAAGCCTCCGATCTTGTTGAAGGATTTGATCCAGGTGCGGTTGCGCCTGCGGCGGGCCCAGGTGCCGGTGGTGATGGCGGCGGTGCCAACTTTGCCGCTTATGCAGATGATGGCATTGGTGACGGTATTGGTATTTCCGGTCTTCTCGACCCAACAGCTCTTGGCTTCCCGGCTAATGAAGAGCCTGACTTTGCGGTTGCGCTTCCAGGTCAGCCTGAATTCCTTCTGAACGAAATCGGTCTGGGTGTCACTCTTCTGGATGACTACTATCCAGGGAATGATGACATTTCCACCTTTGCCATTAAAGAAGGTGAAAGCCTACTTACCAAAATGCAAGAGTTTGGTAACGCCGCAATTGATGCCTTCCTTGAAAATACAGGAGAAGGTAGGGGTGAAGTTGAGTTCATCGAACTTCGCAACAACACTGGTTCAGACCAGTCCACACAAGGTAACGGTCCTTCCACTGTTGGCGAAGGTGTCACAACAGTGTCCATTATTGGTCCGGATGGAGATCCGGTTTCCTTTGATCTGCCAAACTTGACAGTCCCATCTGGCGGTCAGTTGGTGATGATGCAAAGCGTTAGCGAAGGTGAAGAAGATCCTGTCATCGAGACGATCTTCATGATCTTCGATGCGGACGGGAACATCATTGATGCGGGTGGTCTTGGTAGTGACGACTGGCCGATGGGTGCCGACACAACAGAACCACTTGGGATTCTACTGACATGGGCGCTTGGTGGTGATGTCGGACAGATCGACACCTTCCTAGCCAATGGCGCTCAGTTTGAGCCAGCTGGCCTGAACGGTAACTGGATCCCAGTTCCTGAACTTGGTGCGGAACTGGATATCTTCGGTGACAGCAACACCTTCAACGGTCAGATCTCCACACAGGAAACTGTCGCGCCGCAAGTGTTTGATGCTTACGCGCCAATCAGCCTTGACCAGATGGTTGCAGAAGGCCCACTGGGCAGCGACTTCTTCCTGGATATTCCAGTGAACAACATCTTTGCGCGTGTTGATAATTTTGATTCAGACACAGCAGCAGACTGGACAACCGGCCTGACCCACACCATTGGTCTGGTCAATGACACATACGATCCAAACCCACAGGATCCATACTATGACGACATGAACCCAGGTCAACCTGAAGGTCCAACACCTTTGATTGATCCGGATGGGGATGAAGATATCGACAATGATGGTCAGAATGTAATCATCGTTGGTGAAAATAGCGACGACTTCACAAACGAAGAAACCGGTGTTGTTTATGGTGGCCGTGCCCAGGACTTCCTGATTGGCGATGAAGGCTCCAACACGTTGGATGGCGGCGCTCATAACGATTACCTGAGCGGTGGTGCCGGCAATGACATGATGTATGGCGGCTCCGGCGGGGACGTCCTGATCGACGATGAAGGCAATGACATCCTTGTGGGTGGCACAGGTACAGATATTCTGTTCGGCCGCCGCGATGATGACATGATGTATGGCGGTGAAGGCAATGACGAACAACAGGTCTTTGCGCTTAACTACACTGACGACTATGACTATATGTATGGCCGTGAAATCGGTGATGAGTTTGGCTACCGTGAACGCGGTGGTGACCTTCTGGTAGGTGACAACCTGTACACCTTCCAGGGTGGTAATGGTAATGACGGCATGTATGGCGATAATGGCCCTTCAATGGCTATCAAAGTGCCTGCAATGTATTACTATTACGACAACCCTTACATGCGCGACATCATTGTTGCGGGTAATGGCGATGACCTGATCTTTGGTGACAATGCGGCAATTCCAGATGAGCTGACAGTCGATGACGTCCGCGAGTTCTACTTCGATATCCGCGAGTCCATGTATTACTACGGCCCAGGGGCCTTCCGTTACATCATGGAAGAATACATGTATGAGTTCGGCCTGATGTTTGGCGGTTCTGACCTGATCTATGGTGGTGTTGGTAATGACATCATCTTCGGTCAAGGCGGTGATGACCTGATCCTTGCTGGCATGGGTGACGATATCGCAGCTGGTGGTATCGGTAACGACGTAATGCGCGGCAACTCCGGTAACGACACCATGTATGGTGGCCAGGGCAATGACCTGATGTATGGCGGTACAGGCCATGACATTATGTATGGCGGCTATAACGACGATGTGATGTATGGCGACGACGGCAACGACAGCATGTTCGGTGACAGCGGCCGTGATCTTATGTATGGCGGCTATGGCCGTGACCTGATGTATGGCGGCTCCGGCAACGATACAATGCATGGTCAATGGGACAATGACCGCATGTTCGGTGGTTCGGGCAACGATGAAATGTTCGGTGGCCGTGGCGACGACTATATGGAAGGCAATTCCGGTAACGATTACATGCGTGGCGGCTTCGGCAATGACACCATGTATGGCGGCTCCGGCAATGATACCATGGATGGTTCCTACGGCGATGACCAGATGTATGGCGACAGCGGTGACGACACCATGTATGGCGGTCAGGGCAATGACACCATGGACGGAGGTTCCGACAACGACTTGATGTTGGGCGGCTCTGGCAATGACGTGATGTTCGGCCAGCAAGGCGAAGACCTGATGTATGGTCAGTCTGGCAACGACGCCATGTTTGGTGGTGACAATGATGACCTGATGTATGGTGGTTCCGGTAACGACTTCATGCAGGGCCAAAGTGGCGATGACCTGATGTATGGCGACTCTGGCAATGATGTTATGGGTGGTGGATCAGGTAATGACACCATGTATGGCGGTTCAGATAACGACATCATGAGTGGCGGCGCTGACAACGACCTGATGTTCGGTGAAGATGGCCATGACCATATGTATGGTGATGACGGTAACGACACCATGCGCGGTGGAGCTGGCAACGATGTTGTTTCAGGCGGCAACGGCCATGACCTGATGTATGGTAATGCTGGTGACGACACGCTTCTGGGTGGTGACGGTAACGACACTGTCTGGGGTGGTTCCAACAACAACGGAAATGACGGCCCAGGCAGCAGCGGTAACGACTTGGCACACCTTGGCGAAGGTAACGACATCTTCGATGACAACTTCCTGAACAGTGGCAATGACACTGTCTATGGTGACGGCGGTAATGACCGCATCTGGACCGGTGACGCAGCGGACACGATCTTCGGTGGCACAGGTAACGACAGTCTCTATGGTGAGAATGGCGATGACCTGATGTATGGCGAAGACGGCGAAGACTACATGCGTGGTGGCCGTGGTGCCGATACCATGGATGGCGGTGCTGATAACGACCGGATGCGCGGTGATCGCGGTGATGATCTGATGTTCGGTGGTGCTGGCGCAGACAGCATGCTGGGCGATCAAGGCAATGATGACATGTATGGCGGCACAGGTAACGACACAATGCGTGGCGGTACAGGTGACGACTATATGCGCGGTGGTGCTGATGATGACCTGATGTATGGCAACTCCGGTAACGACGAAATGCATGGTGACGGCGGTGCTGACACAATGTATGGCGGCTCCGGAAGTGCGGACACCATGTATGGCGGCGAAGGTGCTGATGTCATGTATGGTGACAATGGTGATGGCGCCGAAGTTGGTGACGATGACCTGATGTATGGCGGTGCTGACAACGACACCATGTATGGTGAAGGCGGCGCTGACACAATGCACGGCGATGACGGTGATGACTATATGTCTGGTCAGGCTGGTGACGATGTGATGACTGGCGGTCTTGGCAACGACGTCATGATCGGTGGTGATGGCAACGACATCATGTCCGGCGGCGGTGACAATGACCGCATGTGGGGTGACGACGGCGCTGACACCATGGGTGGTGGTTCCGGTAACGACACCATGTCTGGTGGTGAAGGTGCTGACCTCATGTATGG
>NZ_WYEU01000009.1 GCF_015143595.1 Sneathiella sp. P13V-1
TTGATCAGCAGATCCCCCGCATCCAGGTTGGTGGCAACCGTTGGCGTGACGGTACCGTCACCCACTTCGATGGCGAAGGTGGTGCTGTCCGTCTGAGTGTTATCTGCTGTGGTATCTTCAGCATCAGACGCCGTGTCTGTCGCTGAGGTAGAGATGGAACCGGTGATGGAGCCTTCAAAGCCAGCAGGAACAACGGCTTCAATGTCATCAATGGCAGCTACCAGATCTGCAGCTGTTGCAGACCCAACGGCTGTCAGTGTCCATGTGCCGGAAGAGGTCTCTGTCAGCTCTGCTGTGGTCACAGAGGCTGGCAGGGACAGCTGAACCACATCACTATCCACCGTGATGGTGATGGAGATGCTCTCGGAGCCATCTGTATCGGCACCGCCGTCCAGGGACTGAGTGAACTGGGCTTCATCAAGGGAGCCAGACAGACCCAGATTGATCTTCTGTTCCGCAGTGCTCTCAGACGCTGTGATCGGTCCTTCGACCACTGTATCGCTGTCGCTTTCAACAGCCACATACTGATCCAGTACCGCATCAACCGTTACATCAACAGTTGTGGCTGTTGAATTGCCTGTGACAGAGGTATCTGTGATATCGCGGGCAGAAGAGGTGATGGAGATGTCTTTAAGGGCATCCACATCGCTATC